>NZ_DS989856.1 GCF_000155555.1 Coleofasciculus chthonoplastes PCC 7420 | reverse complement strand
ACGAAGACAGTGCTATTGAAACCCTTGATGGTGCTGAATGGATGGGACGCTCAATGAAGGTTAACAAAGCAAGACCACGGGAACGAAGCAATGGGAATCGCGGTGGCGGCTATAACCGTGGCTCTTTTTAACTAGCGAGGGGTTTGGGGAGCTATAAGTCCCGAACTGTACCCGTGAGGTCAGTGTTGGGATACATGGACTCCCCAACTTTGGGGCATTGAACCCCTACTCAGAGGATGTCATGTGTGTCATACTGATATCACTACACTCCATGAGAGCGGTGATATATATAAATCGCGCCTTGTGAAAAAACTTGTTCACCGCTATAGCATTAAATGTTTAGCAGTGGGAGTGTCAAAAGCTGATTTCCTTATTTTTCCCTGAAATTTAGGAATGATAAGGAATTAAGTTATTATGGCTTTTGAAATTTGAGGGCAGGTAAATGTCTGCCCTTTTTGTGTTGAGCTTCAAAGGAGATAAGCATGGCTCAAGTTATTATTGGAGAAAATGAAGGAATTGAATCTGGACTTCGGCGATTTAAGCGCAAAGTATCTCGTGCTGGGATTTTCTCAGACATGAAGAAGAACCGCTTTTTTGAAACTCCCTTAGAAAAGCACAAACGCAAGGAAATAGCCAGACACCGACAACAACGCAGATATCGCAAACGGCGGTAAGAAATTGCTGATGTTCTTGACCTTTTCCCCTACGTTAGTACGGCTTCGCAGACTTTAAAAGTCAAGAGCTTTCCCTCAAAGGTTGTGAAGGGTCAAGTGTAGGGGCGGGTTTAGCTACTCAGGTAAGCGGGTTAATGATAACCTCTCAAAAAAACCCGCCCTCAGTAACGTATTCGTAGGAGTGTTCGCCTCTCCCTGAGTTATTTAACCGATGTTTTAACGTATCTATGGAACTCGCAAGGTAACTCGAATCCTTCCAGTAACAGATTCTAAAGTAGACCAGCCTAAGAGCGATCGCCGAATTGGATCGACAATGGTGGTATCCTGTAAGGTTGACTCGATATCGTCAAGGATCACTCGTTGAACCGCACCATCGCGAATCTGTACCTCAAAGATAATTTCACCCGTGAAACCCTCTGGGAGATTCAGGGATTGTAGATGTTGAGTCAGAGACGCGATCGCATTCTCTTCTTGTTCCGGTTCTAATCCTTCAATCTTCACTACTGTAAGTTGAGGTGAACCTTGGCTAGTTACGTCAACAGAATCTGACTCAAGTAGAATTTCCCCACCGCCTCTAGTTCCCCCAGCTTGTCTACTCAGCGGTATCATCCCAGAGGGGGCAGGTGCAAAGTTAGCAGTTCCACTCATATTCATGACATCATCCGTACCAAAAATTCCTTCGTAACTCACCCCTTCTGGTAATTCCACCGGAACTTGTACCCGCCGCCTTGTTCCGTCGGGTTCCACTCGGACTTCTTCGCTTACCGCTACAAATGCCGTATATTGCGATAATAAGTTATAATTTAACGCCGTCTGCGTCACCGCCTCCACACCCGACGTAGTTTCACCGCCAAACATTTGATTCATCAAGTCTTTGATCCGGGCGCGTCCCCACAATTGGGCAATCGCCGGATTATCGCTACTCTGATCAAAATTCACCGATAGGGTTTTTTCGTACCGTTGACTACCCGCCGTCATTCCAGTAATCTTAATCGTGCCATTGCGACGGTCTGGTTTTCGTCCCAATAAAACCAAAGGCTGATTGGCAAACAAATCAGGTGCGGCTAGGGGATAGATTTGCGCCGATGTCCCCTCTCCTTGCCAACTTACCCGAATATCCGTTAATACTGGATTATTAATTTGGCGGGCGAATGTTTCCGCCACCTCCTGTGTGGGTTCATCCTGACGAATAATTTTGGCTGTACCCCGCCCCACTTCAGCTAAACGGTTCAGCAAGAAGCGATTCACCGAACTCCCGACACCGAAACTATAGAGACGATTACCGGGTTTGAGTTGTCGTTGTACTTCAGCAATTACCTGCGATTCATTACCAATATAGCCATCAGTGAGTAATACCACACTTCGCAGCCGATTCGGTGCAGATGGTGGGAAGTTTAACACCGCCCGTATCCCATTCATTAATTCTGTACCGCCATTTGCCTGCAATCCATTAATATAATTTAGTGCTTGAGTGCGATTTGGGGCTGTATTGGCTAACGGTTGAGGCGAAAGCTGAGTGGTTGTATTGGCAAAATCGATAATCGTAAACGTATCATCTGGATTCAACCCATTAATAAAGCGGCGCATCAATTCCTGGGACTTCAGAAATGGTTCACCGCGTTGAGAACCCGATGTATCCATGAGAAAGACGACATCCTTGGGGACAATTTCATCAGGGCGATAGTCTAAGGCGGGGATGAGGTAAAGGGCAAAATGTCCACCCCGTTCATCGGTTTGGGAAAGGATAGTAGCTTGTGTGCGATCGCCTGCGACTTGATAGCGTAAAATTAGGTCTTTGTTGGGAATTGTGTCTTCCCCGCCTAACTGTACCTGTACGGTTTCACCTCGGCGTTGGGTGCGAATCTGATGGGAGGGAGAACGCACATCCTGAATCGGTACACCAGCATTAATCTCTACGGTTACATTAATATCATGTCCCGAACGAGTTCCCGGCTTGAGAACTGGGGGAGTAATGCGGGAGGCGTCGGGGACTTGGTTCGTATTTCCACTATTATCCATGGGAGTACCCGGAATATAGCGGGGTCCGACAACCATGGGAAACACAAATTCATAGTCACCGCCCTGAAATTTTAGGCTATCGGTGTAGCGAATTGTGACATCAATCTGTTCTCCGGGTTTGATATTCGCCAGAGACTGGGTAAAGATATTTGCCCGTTCTTGTTCTAGGAGTCCCGCCGTTCGTCCTTCCTGACGCGCCTGTTCGTAAATGGCTTGGGCTTCTTCGCTTTTTTTAATCTCACCTTTAATCGTGCGATCGCCGATTTTAATCTCCATATCATACACCGCCGCCTCATCAGGCAAGGGGAAGACATAGACGGCTTCTAAGGGTTCCGCAAAGGGGTTTTCAAAGGTCTGTGTTACTTCAACTTGAGAGACATTTCCCGTAACTTTGGCATTCACCTCGGTATGCTTGAGGGGAAAGACTTGCTGTTGTCCCTCTTCCGATTGAACGTATAACCCGCCAACCGGAAGTTCTTGCTGATTGTTGGCGAGAGTTTGGCTAATTACCCGTGTCGGTATCTTAGCCGGAACTTGAGCTAAGGTTATCGGAACAACTACGAAGATACCACTTAGGCATAAAGTTATGGGTATAGCCTCGACAAATTTCATACACGTCTCATTAAAAAAGTTTGGAAAGTTTATGTAGTTTATGTAGGGTGGGCAAGAGTTATAAAATTCAAAATGCTTATCGTATCGTTCGTTGCTCTTACCCACCACAGCAGTACTTTAAGCTGATTACCAGTAAGGCAAGATATGAGTATAACTTAAAAGAGTTGGGAGTGCGAGAGTCTTAAGTTGTGACTATCGGGTAATCCAGACTGATAACAAGGATGGGAAGTTTCGCCACATCTACTCATCCTCCTGATCAAATAATTCTAACAAACCCACTGTACCCACAAAGAATGTATAAGTTCCATAGACGATGGGTGTCTTTTGTCTAGAAGGCGCATAAGCCGCCGCGATAATCGCTTCCACTAAATGAATGGTAACGGCAATACGCCCCAGCCAAAAAACGGGTTCCAGGATTGTGGGGACACTCAGATCACTGAATAAAGCATAAATATTCCAGAGTTCTAGTGCAATTGCGCCACTGATCAGACTGGTGGATATAACTTTTATGGCGTTGAAAAAATTTTTTTTTGTTTGATGGACTTTAACTGCATAATTTAGAGTCAAGCATTTTGAACGTTCATTAGCTTACCACAAAACTTCCTGAATATTTCCTGGTTCTGCCGCTAGGTTAAGGATTGTAAGGATTGTGGCGATTAGTGGGATTATCGGGATTGTAGGGGCGAGTCGCTGCTCAAATGTGGTGGTGTCTCCAATTAACTTGTCTCGACTCGCCCCAGTCTAATGTACGCAGTGTCAGATAATTACCAATATTTAATCTAGGGCGACCCAATAAAATTAATACGCGAGTACTGTCAATTTGTTCAGTGGGTTGCCCCTACAGGTTTTGCTGTTAATTTGTAATATTTATTCCAGAATTTATGTGGTAAAACATATTTTTTCGTCAATTTAAAAGAGGTATTTACCTTTAATTATCCATACCTAATTCAGGGCGACCCGATAAAATTAATCGGTTGGTTGTGTCAATTGGTGCAGCGGGTCGCCCCTACAGGGTTTGCTTTTAATTCCCGATACCTGATGCAGGGCTATCTGATAAAATTAATAGGTGGCTGGCGTGAATTTGTGCAGCGGGTTGCCCAGTGTTTGTGTTTCATTAGAGACAAAGGATGAGAGGAAGAGATTACCATGTCTAGCCGTAATAACCGAATAGGAGAAGTTTTATTGAAGCCAATCATAAGCGTCCTGATTGGTCAGGATCAACTTCAGTTCTATGAAACCATTAATTGGCAAAAGCAGAGTGAACGTTTCCGACAAACCAATCTCATTTATCCCGACTATTATAGCCAGCCCAACTTTCATGGTATTGAAGGCGGCTATCTTAATCCTATAGCAGCTATCACCTATGATACTGTGACAGCTTATGCTTCCCCACCCAATGAAACTCGGATTCGCGAACAGTTAATAACGACTATTGAGAATCAGCCCAGTAGAATTCTCGATCTCGGTTGCGGTACGGGTTCGACAACATTGATGTTAAAGCAGGCGTTTCCGGAAGCCGTTGTTATCGGATTGGATTTGTCTCCGTATATGCTGATTGTGGCAGACTACAAAGCAGAGCAAGCAGGGTTAGATATACAATGGCAGCATGGTTTAGCTGAAGCTGCGGGTTTTGATGATGCTTCGTTTGATTTAGTCACAGTCTCCATGGTATTACACGAAACGCCACCCCAGATTTCTCAGTTAATTGTACAAGAATGCTGTCGCTTGCTGGAACCTGGAGGACAATTGATTATTCTGGATGGAAATCAACGGAAACTTCGTTATGCTCACTGGTTGATAGAACTCTTTCGAGAACCTTATTCAAAAGACTATGCTGCTCATAGTGTCGAAGATTGGATGATAGCGGCTTTTTTTAAACAGGTGCGAACCGACTATGTGGGATGGATTAATCAAGTCACGTCTGGAATTAAGCCAATTAAAAAGGGTTGCGTGAAGATGGTAAAAGTTAAGTCGTAAAGATATTAACATGAAATCTCTCAAAAAAATAACTTATTTTAGTATTAGTTGTTAACTCATAAAGCTATGACTAGAATGACGCGATCCAAACAAAAATTCAAGGCACGATGACAACCATTGAATGGATTCAGGCACTACTAGGACAACGCTTAGAGCCTTTAGTCTTTGCGATTACCAATCTCGGTTCAGAATATGCCTACATCGCCTTCCTCACCCTCTATTACTGGTTAATTGACCCATGGACAGGTCGCCAGTTAGGTTTATTCCTAGGGATTAGTTATGGGTGTAATACAATACTCAAAGAACTATTTGACATACCTCGTCCCTTCGAGTTAAATCCAGACATCGCTTCTGCTGACGCGATCGCGACGAGTGAAAATGCCTCTTTTCCCAGTGGACACGTCCAAGGTTCAGCAACCTTTTGGATTTACTTATCGTTACACCACCACCGCCTATGGTTATGGGTATGGAGTCTAATTCTGCTCCCCTTAATTGCCATATCACGCCTCTACTTAGGGGTTCACTTTCCTCTCGATGTAGTCGCCGGATTAATTGTAGGTATTCTTTTTGCGGGGATAGGTACAGTCTGGTCTATTCCAGTTAAACCGAGGTTTATTGTTCGGGTTACAGTTGTCATCCTGACGTTTTTTCTAGCAACTGTATGGGAACATCTAGCGCGTTCTTTGGGAATCATTACAGGGTTTTTTCTCACCCAACCTAAGTTTACACCACCCTCCACTTGGAAAAGGCGATTGATCTTGGGCGGAATCGGTTTAACCTTAGTCTTAACCCTTTTTATCGGTTCAAGATGGATTTTAGGGGACTGGCGAAATCAAGGATGGGTCACTTATTGGCGCTATAGTCTCCTTACCCTATTTGCTACTGAGATTGTACCTAGACTACTTCATCGCCAAACGGGGTAAATGGTACAGGTAATATTTGGGTAGATTTTATGATTAAATTGGGCGCACGGAGCGTGCGCCCCTACAGTTTTTTGCTATAATTCTAATCCATCACTATTAGCTATGCCACACCCGATTTAATTCTAAAATCTATTTCCCTAGTTTAGCTGTATGATTCCATTAGGTGGAATGGTACTGAAATTTTGGCTGGTGGGCAATGCCCACCCTACGGTTTATCTAATTTGGTCAAAAACTCGCTGCTAAATCCTACAGAATTATAGGGAAAGAAACCAATACAATTAGGGGCTAAAGCCCCTACTACAAACTGGTATCCGTAATTTCACCGAAGGATTACCCGCCATCCTCACAAAATTGGGTACTTTCTCGGTCAACAGTTTGCCTAAAAGTGATGAAAATTAAGGAAACCATCCCTGTATAACCGCTTCTAGGATAAGACTTCTCATGGGCAATCCCGTGCAGCATACAATAATTCAAGCTGACCCTAAATGGCAAGCTTTTTTCCATTACTCAGCCGATCTCTTCTGTATTATCGAACCTGACGGCAGGATTGGACAACTCAACCCCGCTTGGTGCAAGGTTTTGGGGTGGACGCCGGAAAAAGTGCGATCGCGCCATTGGATTGAACTTGTCCATCCAGAGGATGTTACCGCCACGCTGACGGCGTTAGCCACGAAAGCGGTTCCTGTTTCCTTTCGTAACCGTTATCGCCACGACCAAGGGAACTACCACTGGCTAGAGTGGACATTGAACTACGATGAGGCGGGATATGGGTATGCTGTCGCCAGAGAAATTACCGATTCACTCCCCAGAGACTGTGAATTGGATCGCTTTTTCAATATGTCCGTTAATCTCATGGCGATTGCGGGAAGCGATGGGTATTTCAAACGAGTGAATCCCGCTTTTGAAAGGGTTCTCGGCTATCCCCTAACGGAACTTTTAACTCAACCCTTTCTAGAATTTGTCCATCCCGATGATCGCGTCGCTACCTTAACTGAAATAGAAAAACTGGCGACGGGTACGACATCCATTCAATTTGAGAATCGCTATCGCTGTCAAGATGGTTCCTATCGCTGGTTAGCTTGGAATAGCGCCTCATTTCCGGCTAAAGGGTTAATTTATGCGGTGGGATGCGATATTACCAAACAGAAGCAGACTCAAGCCATTCTTCAAGAGACTCAAGAACGGTATGAACTGGTAGCAGAAGGATCAAATGATGGACTTTGGGATTGGAATCTGCTAACCGATCAGGTTTACTATTCTCCCCGTTGGAGTCAAACTTTAGGGTATCACGTCGATGAAATTTCCGATCGCTTTACTGAGTGGTTGAATCGGATTCATCCAGGCGATCGGGAACGGGTATTGGCGACATTTCAAGACTATATTGACGGATTAACCCCCAGCTTAGAACTCGAACACCGCCTGCTGGATAAAGAGGGGAATTATCGCTGGATTTTGTCCCGTGGCGCGAGTTTACGCGATGCTAACGGTAAGCCTTATCGGATTGTTGGGTCAAATCGGGATATTAGCGATCGCAAACGTACCCTGTCTACATTGCGGCTGACTCAAGAACGCCTGCGTTATCTTCTTTCTCAGAGTCCGGCGGTACTCTATAGTCGCCAGGTTTCCGGAAACTATGGCGTCACGTTTATGAGTGATAATACAGCAACTGTCGTCGGATACTCTGCCCAAGACTTTATCACAAACCCGCCGTTTTGGGTCAACCATATTCACCCCGAAGATGTTCCCCGCGTTTGTGCCAATTTGCCCAAAGTTTTTGACACAGGACATCATGTTTATGAATACCGCTTCTTACACCAGGATGGCACTTACCGCTGGATGCATGATGAACTGAAACTGATTTATGATGAAGCCGGGAACCCCTTAGAAATGGTCGGCTTTTGGACGGATATTACTGAAAATAAACACGCCGAACTTATCCTCAAGCAACAAACCAAAGCCTTACAAGACGCCCATCAACGCTTGGGATTTCATGTGGAGAATTCTCCCTTAGCTGTCGTGGAATGGGATAACCAGTTTCGGGTGCAGCGTTGGTCAAAACAAGCGGAAGAAATCTTTGGTTGGACGACGTCGGAGGTATTCGGAAAGCGTTCAGGTGATTGGCAGTTTATTTATCCCGACGATATTGAAATTGTCCGCCAAGAAATGAGTCAGTTACTGGATGGGAGTACCTCCAGTGTTGTCTACCAAAATCGCAATCTGACCAAAGATGGCAGGGTAGTGATTTGTCAATGGTACGAATCAGTTCTCCTTGACGAATCCGGTAAAATGGTCTCAATTTTATCCCTAGTACAAGATATAACGGAAGCTAAACAAACTGAAACAGCCTTGCGCCATAATGCCGAAATGCTGCGGCTACTTCTAGAATATACCCCCGCCGCGATCGCGATGTTCGATAAGCAGATGAATTACCAGTTAGTCAGTCGCCGCTGGTTAGAGGATTACAACTTAGAAAATCAAGATATTATCGGCAAAAATCACTACGAACTCTTTCCCGAAATCCCCGATACTTGGAAACAAATTCATCAACGCTGTCTCCAAGGTGCCAGCGAACAGTGTGACGAAGACTTATTTATCCGCGCCGATGGGGAGAAGCAATGGATTTCCTGGGAAATTCGTCCTTGGATTGGCAATAGTGGCGACATTAGCGGCATTATTATGAACACCGAAGTCGTCACGGAACGCAAGCAAGCCAAAGAAAAACTCAAAGAACTAAATCAAGAATTATGGCAATCTAATCGCGACTTAGAACAGTTTGCTTATGTCGCCTCCCACGATTTACAAGAACCCTTACGCGCTGTCAATAGTTACGCCCAACTCCTCAGCCGTAAGTATCAAAACCAACTGGATGCTAAGGCGGATAAATACCTCCATTACATTATGGACGGGGCGACGAGGATGCAGCAATTAATTAATGATCTGCTGGAATTTTCACGGGTGGGAACACGAGGGAAACCCCTACAACCCACGGATAGTGAGACAATTATCCGACAAGCAATGGAGAATTTAAACGTCGCGATCGCAGAAAGTCAAGCAATAGTTACTTATGACGCCTTACCCACAGTCATCGCTGATCAAACTCAATTAACTCAACTCTTCCAAAACCTAATTGGTAACGCGATTAAATTTCGTCGTGAAACTCCACCAAACGTCCATATTTCCGCCCAAAACCAGGGAAATGAATGGACATTTGTAGTTCAGGATAATGGGATTGGTATGGAATCGGAATATTTAGATCGCATTTTTACAATATTCCAGCGCTTACATTCGCGCCGCGACTATCCTGGAACCGGAATTGGTTTGGCTATCTGTAAGAAAATTGTCGAACGTCATGGAGGACGAATTTGGGTCAATTCTGAATTAGGGATTGGCACAACCTTTTATTTCACGATTCCCGTTTAATTGTCTAATCTACCACTATTCAATTTATCATTCATCATGACCATGACTTTTATTAAGACAATTCGACCGATAGAAATTCTCCTGGTTGAAGACTCTCCCAGCGATGCTGATCTCACCGTTGATGCTTTTAGTGAAGCCAGAGTTCTCAACAATTTACACTGGGTTGAAGATGGCGTGGAAGCCCTAACGTTTTTACGACGCCAAGGTCAATATAGCGATGTTCCCCGCCCCGATTTAATCTTGCTTGATCTGAATATGCCCAAAAAAGATGGGCGTGAGGTTTTAGCGGAAATCAAAGCCGATTCCCAACTGAAGCGGATTCCGGTAATTATTCTGACTACATCAGCCGCCGAACGAGATATCCTGAAAACCTATGAATTGAATGGCAACTGTTATGTCACCAAACCCATTGATGTCGAACAATTTATGTCAGTTGTCAAGATAATTGAAGCCTTTTGGTTAGCTGTGGTTCAACTACCTTCGGAGTAACAATAATGTCGATATCCCCACCCATAAAAATATTGCTAGTCGAAGATAACCCGGCTGATGCAGATCTGTTACAGGAAATTCTGGAAGATGCCGAAGAAATGCCTTGGTCTTTGGTACATGTAGAGCAACTTAAACAGGCGTTATCAACCGTACAGACTCATGACTTTGATGTCGTGTTATTAGACTTGTCTCTCCCCGACAAACAAGGATTAGGAACTGTGGCAAAAACCCATGAAACTGTACCCGATTTACCGATTGTGGTTCTCACGGGGTTAAATGATAAAGTAACTGCCTTAGAAGCCTTACGCCAAGGGGCGCAAGATTATCTGGTCAAAGGTAAAATTGATCATGAATTATTGACTCGTTCGATTCGCCATGCCATTGAGCGATCGCAAACCTTAAAACGGCTGCGCCAGAGTGAGGAGAAACTCCAACAGCTTAATGAGGAACTCGAATGTCGCGTGGCTAAACAAACGGAAGAATTGCGACAAAAAAATCATGATTTACAACAAGAAATTGCCCAGCGCCAGCACTTAGAAGCTGAACTGCGCCAGAGTTTAACTAAAGAAAAAGAACTCAGTGAACTCAAATCCAATATTATCTCCGTCGTCTCCCATGAATATCGCACCCCCTTAGCCACGATTCTCTCATCCAGTGAATTACTGCAACATTACGGTCATAAATGGCAGGAGGATAAAAAGCAGCGGCATTTCCAACGGATTCAAAATACAATCCACCACATGACCCAGTTAATTAGTGATGTGTTATTAATTAATAAAGCGGAAGCGGGTAAACTGGAATTTAAACCTGTTCCGCTGGATTTAGAGGCATTTTGCCAAGAATTAGTGGAAGAATTACAACTGACGGTGAAAACGCCCCATCAAATTGGGTTTCGCCGTCAAGGTAGATCACGATGGGTTGGTCTTGATGAAAAACTATTACGACAATTTTTAACCAATTTACTGTCAAATGCGATTAAGTATTCTCCAGAAGGAGGAACGGTTCAATTTGACCTTATCTTTGATGCTGATCAGGTCAGGTTCACGATTAAAGACCAAGGAATTGGGATTCCCGAAAAAGAGCAAGCTCAATTATTTGATGCCTTTTATCGCAGCAGTAATGTGGGGACAATATCGGGAACGGGATTAGGATTAGCGATTGTCAAAAAATGCGTAGAACGCCATCAGGGTGAAATTGCGGTAGACAGTGAAGTAGGCAAAGGAACAACATTTATTGTGACGATTCCTGTAGGTTCTGAACTGTCACCAGAATCCTTAAACATTGTCGGGTGTGTTTAGCGATCGCGAAGCGTTCCCGAAGGGTAGCGTAACCCACCATCGCTCTAAAATAGTGGAATAGGGTGTAGGTTGGGTTGACGCAAGGAAACCCAACGGAATCGATGATAAAGCGCCGCCTGTTCGTAGTCAGCACTTTAGTGCTGGAAAATAAAACAGTTTAAGGCACGCTTAGTGCATACTACAAACAAATTTTACTTAAATTAGGGAAGCCCACATTCCTATTTAAGACCGAAGTCTAAACCAGAATGTGAGCTTACCCTGTCAGGGCTTCACGGGTTCATTTATCTGCCTTATAGGGTTTTTTCAGGCAGGGTGCTTTCGCTTTCTCTATTGTGCAGCCGAATCTCAGCCAATTGGGTATAGTTTTGATGCAATCTGCTCGGATAAATATTAAATTTCTGTGAAAGTTGCCCCGACAGGTCGCTTTTGACACAGTTCAAGTACTGGAATAGATTTTACGGTTAAATCGGGCGCAAGACCCTGCATTGGTGTCAACTTAAACCACAGCCCTTACCCCCATTCCCTCTGCCAAGCTTGGGTGAGGGGGTTCTAATGAACCATGGAGCTAGCTGGAGGAGAAGCAGTATCATTCCTGCGTCATTGTCTTTTAGTCGATTAATTGAGAAAGATTAGCATTTGACTCCCACCTAGCTTACACTAGGATACGGGAGTAAAATCCGGCTTAAACTCCCTGTCACAGCAGTTCTTATGGAAAATTTAATGTCTGGCGACAGACATTAATGATAATATATCGCATTTTGAGAGAAAAATGAATCCCTGGAGTTCCCAACCCAAAACTGGTCAAGTGATTGACATTAATCAAGCCGATCGGTGGCAAGTGTACCGCCGTTTACAGGAACTATCGATCGCGAGTCACTGCGGGATGAACCAGCCACTCACGGCTGAGATTCATGATCCGGTGACAGCGATTCAACTGTGGAGTGTGGTCAGACAGTTAACCGTACCACGCCGAGATCTAGCATCTTGGCTGGAAGACTGCTGGCGGCTTCCTAGCCGCAGTAGGAAGAGGGGGAAATGAGGGAGCAATGTAGAGACGTAGCATGCTACGTCTGGGAGCAGGGGGAGCAGGGGAAGCGATAGTAGTGCAATCTACTCCTACACCCATCTCAAAACTAGGTTCCCTCGAAAGTCGTGAAGGGTCAAAAACATTCTATGGAACAAGCAGCGATTCTACATTTAGAGGACATTACCAAGCACTATGATCAACATACGACTCCAGCCGTTGATCGGGTGACGTTAACATTGCGTCAAGGTGATTTACTGGGGTTATTGGGTCCCTCTGGCTGTGGCAAAACAACTCTACTGCGGATTGTGGCGGGGTTTGAGCGTCCTCAGTCGGGACTGGTTGTTTTGGCTGGACACCCGGTTGCGGGTTCCGGGTATTGGACACCTCCAGAACAACGGAACACGGGTATGGTGTTTCAAGATTATGCCTTATTCCCTCATCTGAATGTGGCAGAGAATGTGGCTTTTGGTTTGAAAAACCGCCGCAGCGGGATGAATCGGACATCCATTAAGAAAAATACGGCTGACGCGATCGCACTGGTAGGATTATCCGGATTAGAGAAACGCTATCCTCATGAACTATCCGGAGGACAACAGCAGCGAGTCGCCCTCGCCCGGGCGTTAGCACCACGTCCCAGTTTAATCCTGTTAGATGAACCCCTAAGTAATCTGGATGTGCAAGTGCGTCTGCGGTTGCGCCAAGAAGTGCGATCCATCCTTAAAGAAATCGGCACATCGGCAATTTTTGTCACCCACGACAGAGAAGAAGCCCTATCCATCTCCGATCAAGTGGGAGTGATGCGGGCGGGATGTTTAGAACAGTTGGGAACCCCGGAAGAAATTTATACTAACCCAGCCTCTCGTTTTGTCGCTGAATTCGTCACCCAAGCCAATTTCTTACCCGCCCGTCGTCGGGGACAGCTATGGGAAACTGAGGTGGGTTCGTTTGAAATCAGCAATAGAGAATGTCCCAACAACATCCAATTCCCAAATGACGCCATTCCTGATTCTGGAGAACTAATGCTGCGGGAAGAAAACGTAATTCTCAAGCCCGATAATGATGCACCCCTCTTAATTCGCGATCGCCATTTTTTAGGTCGGGAGTATCGGTATTGTCTTCAAACCCCGTCGGGTAAAGAACTCCATGCTCGCACCGCCCTGAATACACCCTTACCTGTGGGAATCAGAGTTCAATTATCTGTGGCTGATCCATCGATCCCAATTTTTCCCACAATTACTACAAGTACACCCATAACTCCAGCCTATAGCGCTACGGGCTGGGCAATGGGCAATGGGCAATAGGCTTTCTTTGAAGAAAAACGCTTACCTTACAAGGGATTGACCCTTCGACTCCGCTCACTTCGACTCCGCTCACTTCGACTCCGCTCACTTCGACTCCGCTCAGCGTCAACACCGAGCGAAGTCGAGGTGTTGACTTGGGGAGTCCATGTATCCACCACGAGTAAAACTACGCATACAGCGCGGGACTTATATATAGCTCCCCAAACCCTTCACCAGTTAAGTGTGAGTGTGAGCCTCGCCAACAAACCCTTGCTTCATCCCACGGATATACAGTTCCAGATGGGATTGAATCCAGTGGGCAGTTTCAGGATATCCTAACTCAAGGGCGGTTTGTTCTGCCGCTAACCAACTATACAAAGCTGTTTGATTGACAGCTTGAATGGCTTCTAATCCTTGCATCACCAGATGGGGGACAGGAATGGGGGCAGTTGCTTCTTTGAGAAAATCAATCCCGGCTGGTAAAACAAGCTGATTATTTTCAACCCGAATCACTCCCTGATCAGTGGGATCTTCACCTTGCCATTTAACTTCACCCTGCAACTGATACCCCCAAGGTTGGAGGAAATGAAGGATCAGGTATTGTAACCAAGCGATGTAGTGATAAAACTTTTCACCACCATCCCACTGAATCCCACTCCCATCAGAAATAAACTACCCAGACCTGCTAAGAGCTGAGGTCTGGGTTTTTAGTAGCCCGCTCAGTCATCGAACAAGCTAAGACTTCGGCGTGAGCGCTCAGTCGAACGCTGAACATACTTAATAGTTCGGCTTAGCTTGCACGATAACCCCGTGCCTCCAGGCTGGTTTATAGACAGCCCCACAAGTGCAATATTATTGGCTCCATTAAAGTCGGCATCTCCATGCCAACCACAATGCCCACACCTGAAAGTCTTGCCACTACGGTAAGACTTTCCTTTTACCGGGTGAATGTGTAAGCAGTTGTGACACATTTGGGAGGTGTAGCGAGGGGAGATAGGGATAACCTGAACACCTGCCCCAAGCGCTTTGTACTCAATGAACATTCGCAGTTGGTAGAATGCCCATGAATTCGAGCGTCTACGTTCCGTCTTGCTTCTGGGTTGCTCGTTGGTTCTTTCCCTAATTCCCGTAAGGTCTTCTATAGCAATAGAGGCACTATACTCAACTGCTCGTCTAACCACCGATTTGGAGATGTTGTGATTGAGCCATTGCTGGTAGCGTCTCTCTCGTCCCGACAGCCGTTTCAAGACTTCTCGACATCTGCGCCGAGTCGTCCTCGTGCCTTTCGAGGCTTTTTTCTGGAGAGACGCCCTAACTTGATAAAACTTATCTCGTACTGACTGAATGTGCAAACCGTCCCACTTTTTGCCCTCTGATGTAACTGCAATGTCTCGGCGTCCCAAGTCGATACCTATCACCAAGTCTTTCACGGATGAGTCGGGAGCTTCGTCTTTAATTTGGATGTGCAGGTAGAACTGACCATCGCGATGCTTACACAGTTGAGCAGAAGTAGGGTTTCTCCCTTTGAGTTTTCCCCTTTGGTAATTCCCGGACTTCAGCTCAATTCGCTCTCTGCCGTGAACGGTAGCAAGGCTTACCGTCCAGTCTTGTTCTCGGAAGCGAAACAAGTCTTTGTCACAGTCCATGCTGCTTGGGGCAAATCTTTTAACAGGTTTGCCTTTTAGCTTGGCTACCTTGCGGTTGGCAGCTACACGCGCACAAGCCCTAACTGCCATGTTTGCCACCAGATTGAATTTTTTCTTGATGGTTTGGTAGACTAAGGACTGGATAGCAATTTTGTTGGTCAGCTTAGGGTCTGTGTTTTCGTTCACGTAGTTACAAGCGTCCGCAAACGCCTGAAGAGTTGCCTCTAAGAAGGCAACTTGTTCAGGAGAGGGCTGGAGCTTTACAACTATTGTGAGAACTTGTTTCATGGCTAAACTATACCACTACATGGGATAGATAGATAGAAAGAGAGAGATTGAAAATACTTCGGGGATTGACCCCTCGCATTTTCCGCTATCCCCCTACCCCTTACTTCGTTGAAGGGGTAGCCCCTCGCGATTCGGGTGGGAATCCACTGACACCACAAGCCGGGTTGATCAGAGGGGGATTTATTATAGTCAACCACTGAAATCTCATCGTGGTCTTCATCCCATTGTTGATTGACAAAATAGCCGCCATCTGTTCCTAAGGGTAATCCTACGGCAACTCGTGCGGGGTCAGGAGCATTTTGCAGTACGGTGACATCCCGCTTAACCCGTCGTGTATTGGCGAAAGCGAGTAAATAGAGAACTTGGCTATCCCATAATCGTTGGTCAAGGCTAAAGATTCCCTCGAAATAGGTGGTATAACCCATGGTGCTGCTTCACATAACTGGTTGGTTCAAGGATGACGACTTTCAACCTTGTCAATCAAGTCCTCCGCCATCTCCACCGCCATCAGGATCAGTTTTTGTTCGAGCTGTCCTTGGTGTCCCTCATCACTGATTGTGGCGTAAATATGAGGATTAGCCAGCATCCCTGCGAGTAATTGGGATGCTATTTGTTTAACGTCATTCGTTTTTGAATCCATGTTTAACACCTCTGGAGTACAGTAACATTTTCGGGGGTTTGGTAACCAAACCCCTACCCAAATCCTCAAAACTCAAAACTATGGATCACCAATCCGGGTTAGGATCGATTTTACTTTGAAACTTTTATCTATGGTGAATGATGCTTATGAAGCGCTACTTATCTCGTCTTGTTGCCCTTGTCCTCGTGGTTGCGATCGCGCTAACGGGGTGTTCGTCCAGCAGTACTGGCTTGGTTGGCAATTATCGCCAAGACACCCTGACCGCCTTGGACTCCTTGAGAGCGGCTATTGAACTACCAGACGATGCGCCTGATAAGGCAGAGGCTCAGTCAAAAGCGCGTCAAAGCATTAATGAGTATATTTCTCGCTATCGTCGAGATGGCTCTGTCGCTAACCTGAGTTCATTCTCCACGATGAGAACAGCTCTCAATTCTTTGGCTGGGTACTACAGCTCCTATCCCAATCGTCCTTTACCCCAAAAGCTCAAAGAGCGTCTAGAGCAAGAATTCCGGCAGGTGGAGCGAGCGATAAGACGCGGCGCTTGACCTGATTTAAAGGGAGATGGGGGAGCTGGGGGAGCAGGGGGAGCAGGGGGAGCTGGGGAAGCTGGGGAAGCAGGGGGAGCAGGGGAAGCAGGGGAAGCAGAGGGTGATTAGGTGTAGAGACGTAGCAGGCTACGTCTGGAACAGTGAGGGCGGGTTTTGTCGAAACGTTACCATTAATAGCTACAATAAAATCCCTAAACCCGCCCCTACACATTCACGCGCCATGCCCTCGAACGCTGTGAAGGTCAAAATCAGGATACCTGAGCGCAACTGTCCGGAAATAGGACAAAACGCTCAGAACTACAAAAGAACGTGCTGATTTTGGCATAATTTGTCGATTGGTTCGATCGTCTGTTAATACTAAAGACACTAACTTATCGTTCTTTTGTGGTTTTTGTAGGAATGTCCAACGGTCTTGTCCCTAGAGGATGGCATTGGCGCTATTATTATCGCTCACTGGTTGCTGCCTTGCTGACGAGTAGCATCATCACTCAGGGCTACGTGGCTAAAACGGCTCAAGCTCAAACGGCTGCCTATTGCCACTTTACGGATGATGCGATCGCGCAAAAAGAAAGCCTGCGCCAGGGTGCGATTAAAGGAAATCCAGATTTCAATAACCGCTATAAAGCCATCGTCAAGCAACATGCTGACGTTTTGCGCCAATGTCGCGATCGCACCTTCCCCCAAGACCAAGCGATCTGGCTACGCCTCTATGCCTGTGATGTTCGCGCGGGTGCGATTGATGAGATTCTCGACCGGATTGTCAATCGAGGCTACAACAAGGTCTATGTTGAAGTCTTTTCCGATGGTCAAGTTTTACTCCCCGCCTCAGACAACCCCACCCCCTGGCCCCCCGTCGTGCGAACACCGGGATATGAACGGGTCGATTTATTAGCTCAGACGATTCAAAAAGGACATGAACGAGGATTGCGGGTTTATGCTTGGATGTTCTCGATGAACTTCGGCTACAGGTATGCTCAACGCCGCGATCGGCAAAGTGTTCTGGCTCGCAATGGTCGCGGTCAAACCAGTTTATCCTATGTCCATGACCAGTCCCAAGCTTTTATTGATCCCTATAATAATCAAGCTAAAACTGATTACTACCAATTGGTTCAGGCGGTGACAAAACGTCGTCCTGATGGTGTTTTATTTGACTATATTCGTTATCCGCGTGGCAGTGGCTCAGATTCGGTTGCCACTAAGGTAAAAGATTTATGGATCTATAGTGATGCGTCTCGACAAGCCTTATATAATCGCGCTCTTAATAATCAAGGGCGAGAACTGATTCAGCGCTATGTACAGGATGGTTCGATTAGCGCGGGCGATGTGGAATCGGTCAAGACGCGCTATGCCAACGAATCCACCCCAATGTGGCAAGGGCGATCGCCCTCTGAGTCAGATAGTGCAGCATCCTTAAACTGGCAACTGTGGCAGCTTAGTGTAGCTCATGCGGCTCAAGGGGTGTTAGATTTTCTTTCCATGGCAACATTACCCGTTCAACGGGCGGGAATCAAAGCCGGAGCCGTATTTTTTCCCGATGGCAATCAAGTGGTAGGACAAGGGGGGTATGATTCTCGACTACAACCTTGGGATCATTTTTCTCCATCCCTAGAATGGCATCCCATGTCTTACGGCGTTTGCGGTCATACGGGTTGTATTGAGAGCTTAGTCCGACGAGTTGTGGATAAGGCACCCCTGAATACCAAAATCACACCAGCACTAGCCGGAACCTGGGGTAAATCTGTCAGCAATCGCCCCTCTCTAGAAAAACAGATGCAGGCAATCCGCCAACGGATACCCAATGTCAGTGGTATCAGTCATTTTGCTTTTTCCTGGCAAGATCCTCAATTTGACCGCGATCGCAAGTTCTGTCGGTTACAGTAAGGTTTCATCAGTAACTTTGTCCAGGCGATTACTATGGGCTGAGTCGTTGGGAGCATGTCAGGTTTGCACAAGATGTTTAAGTTGAATAGCACGCTCCTTAAGCATTTTGGGAACACCAAAACCCTTGAGCTACCGTAGGGTGGGCATTGCCGTCTCCCTCGCTATTTTACATAGCTTAATGATGTAGTGATTAAACCGTTTCGGGAGGAAACCATCTTCACCCAGATGGCAGACTATTTAGGTGTACGCTATCGCCATGGGTTCACTCATTCAATCTCCCCATCCGAGGAAAAAATCTGCCCATTGTTGCTGACATCCGAACATTTAGCGATAATGCCAAGTGAGTGGATTATACAACTCCATCAAGCAGCTAGCAGTCTTGATCATGAACTCATGAACTAACTCATTGAGCAAATTCCGGCATCTAACGCTTCCTTAGCTGAAGCCCTTGTCCTTATAGTTAATGAGTTTCGGTTTGACACCCTAATGAACCTGACGCAACCCTTTTACCATGAGTAACCCAAAGAATCCCGGCTATGTTTTAATTGTTGATGATCAGCCTAACAACCTGCGTTTATTATCGACAACTCTAACCGAGGCAGGATATCGGGTAAGGAATGCCATTAGTGCGAAGATGGCATTAATGGGGATCGAAAAGGCTTTACCGCAGCTCATTTTGCTGGATATTATGATGCCTCAAATGGATGGGTATGAACTGTGTCAGCACTTAAAATCCGATGAACGCACCCAGCACATTCCCATCATTTTTTTGAGCGCATTGGATAATGAATGGGATAAAGTAAAAGCCTTTGAGGTAGGAGGAACCGACTATATTACTAAGCCCTTTCAGGTAAAAGAAGTGTTATCGCGGGTGAATAATCAACTGATGGTTGTTCGCCAGCAACAGCAAATTGTCGAGCAAAATCGGCAATTGCAGTACCAAAATCAACAACTTCAGCAGCTTAACGCAGAGCTAATCCGCTCGAATCAAGACTTGGAAGAATTTGCCCGCATCGCCTCTCATGATTTGCGATCGCCCCTGCAAACGATGAAAGCGTTTGGTCAGCTTTTTTGCCAAAAATACCAGAGTTTGTTGGATGATAAAGCCGCTCACTACATGAAGCGAATTTTAGAAGCAGGCGATCGCATGGAACAGCTCATTCAAGATTTGCTGAATTATTCACGAGTCGAGACTCAGGGAGAAGAATTTGAACCCACCGATTGTAATCAGGTGGTTGAGTCTGTTTTGGCGAATTTAGACAGTGTAATTCAAGGGCAGGGTGCTGTGATTACCTGCGAACATTTACCCATCGTCATGGCAGATGGCATCCAACTGGTACAACTGTTTCAAAACTTAATCAGTAATGCCCTCAAATTTTGCTCCCCGGAGGTTGCACCGGAGATTAAAATTGCGGCAGAATTGCGCCAAAAAACGTCTTCATTGAGTGATGAATTCGCTATGGTATTGCCGAGTACGTCAGAACCCACTGCGGTGAATGAATGGGTGTTTCGGGTTGAGGATAATGGGATTGGTGTGGAAGCGGCGTATTTTGAACGAATTTTTAAGGTATTTCAACGTCTACACACCAATGAAGAATATCCAGGTACGGGAATTGGTTTATCGATTTGTCAGAAAATTGTGGAACATCACGGCGGACAAATTTGGGTTGAATCATCTCCGGGAGTTGGAACAACCTTTTATTTCACGATTCCAGCGTTATTAACTCCGGAGGCGGGGAAACAGGGGGAGTAGGTAGGGTACTGCTGAATAAGTGTTGTGGTGAGGGGGAGCGGGGGGAGCCTCACAAGGGTAGGTTTTTTAAGATTGAGGTTAACGCAGAGGTTCGCAGCGGAATTGGGGGGTAGGTGTCTCCATTCCCCGTTCCCTGTCAAACCAAAGATGCCAATGTTGTACTAAATCGCTCAACTTCGGCTTCGGTGTTGTAATAATGAACAGAAGCCCTTAACACAGACGCCAACCCGCGTGCGTCCATATCTAATCGCGTGCCTTGGGCGGCAGAAACCGATAGATTAATCTTTTTTTCACTCAGTAACTGCTTAATTTCACTCGGTTCTTTTCCCGCAACCGTAAAACTAACAATCCCGCATTTTTTCTGTCCTAAATCCTGAACCTTCACCCCATCAATATCACTCAGTTGGTCACGCAATCTGTTCGCCAAATGACGAATCCGATGCTCAATCGCTGCTAGTCCCCAATTTAAGGCATAATCAACCGCCACACCTAACCCAATTTTTCCAGCATAGTTGGTTTCCCAATTTTCAAACCGACGGGCATCGGCACGAATTTTAAATGTATCCCGACTCAGCCATTCAGCAGCCTGCATATCCAAAAAGGGCGGTTCTAATTGCTCAATCACCTCTTCTCTAACATACAAAAATCCCGTCCCTCTGGGTCCGCGTAAATATTTACGTCCCGTCGCGGAGAGCATATCGCAGCCAATTTCATTGACATCAATGGGCATTTGTCCCACGGATTGACAGGCGTCGAGTAAATATAAAATACCAGCGTCTTTTGCCACGTTTCCCACGTCCACGGCTGGGTTAACTAATCCCCCATTTGTAGCAACATGGGTAATCGCAATTAACTTTACCCGCTGATCAATTGCTTGGCGTAATTTAGGAATAGAAATTTGCCCAAATTCATCATTGGGAATCACCTCAATGGTTGCCCCTGTTTTCCTCGCAACTTGCAGAAAGGCAATGAAATTACTACCATATTCCGATACCCCGGTAAGGATGCGATCGCCTTTTTTCAGAGGTATGCTATAAAACCCCATATCCCAAGCTCTGGTGGCATTTTCAATCAGGGCAACTTCCTGGCGCTGACAGCCTAACAGTGTCGCCACGGCATCATAGACCCGTTCCACTGCCTCAACTTGCTGTGCCGCCGCTTCATAGCCACCCATTTGGGCTTCTAATTGTAAATGCCCGACAACGGCATCTAAAACCGACTGCGGCATTAATGCTGCACCTGCATTATTAAAATGTAAAACCGTTTCACAGCCCGGTGTGTCTTGACGGGCGCGTTGCCAATCTAATGTCAAATCCCGACTCTTCCCCATTGCCCATTGCCTATTCCCTATTCCCCATTCCCCATTCCCAACCGTCAACTTGAATATTGTCCGACTATTCATGTTACCTTAGAAAGGTTGTCAAAAATCGCACATTCAGGATTTCGGGTGTTTCCCACCAGGAAATCCGCCTGAATGGAGGATAAACCCGAATAAGGAGTTTAATATTAATTATGCCAGTCGTCTCTTTGGCTCAAATGATGGAAGCCGGGGTTCACTTCGGTCACCAGACCCGCCGCTGGAATCCCCGCATGGATCAGTACATTTATACTGCTCGAAATGGGGTTCATATCATTGACTTGGTGCAAACAGCCCAGTTGATGGAAGAAGCCTACAGCTACATGCGAACCGCTACCGAACAAGGAAAACGCTGTCTGTTTGTCGGTACCAAGCGCCAAGCCGCCGGAATTATTGCTCAAGAAGCCAGTCGTTGTGGTGCGTACTACGTCAACCAACGCTGGTTGGGGGGAATGTTAACCAACTGGGAAACCATCAAAGGGCGGGTTGAACGACTCAAAGAACTGGAACGCCGGGAAGAAAGTGGTGCCCTTGACCTCTTGCCGAAAAAAGAAGCCGCCGTACTGCGCCGGGAACTGGGCAAGCTGCAAAAATATCTCGGTGGCATCAAAATGATGCGGCGCATCCCCGACATTGTGGTAATTATTGACCAGCGCCGGGAATATAATGCCATCAAAGAATGTGAAAAACTCAGCATTCCCGTCGTCTCGATGCTGGATACCAATTGTGACCCGGATGTGGTGGATATTCCGATTCCCGCCAATGACGATGCGATTCGGTCAATTAAACTAATCATTGGTAAATTAGCCGATGCCATCTATGAAGGGCGTCACGGGGAACTGGAAACAGAGGACGAGCAAGAGTTTGCCCAAGCCCTAGACGAGATGGAAGACGAGTATAGCGAGGAAGATATGGACTCCTTTGAGTCAGACGAAGAAAGCGAGGAGAGTGCCGAGGAAAGCCAGAACAGCGTCGAGGAAAGCCAGAACAGCGCCGAGGAAAGCCAGAACAGCGCCGAGGAAAGCCAGAACAGCGCCGAGGAAAGCCAGAACAGCGCCGAGGAAAGCCAGGACAGTGAAGAATAAGCGGCAATGCATTTTCAGGCTCACCCGATACACTGGGGTTATCTGTCCGTTGTTCAGTGGCACTGAGTAGTTACCAAACCGGAGTAATGGTTAGACTTACCGATTTGCTCCGGTTTTTGTCCGATTTGTTCCAAGATAGTGCTAATCGTTAACACGACAAACAACAAAGGAGGAATAAAGGCAAGATGGCGGAAATATCAGCAAAACTCGTCAAAGAGTTACGGGAAAAAACTGGCGCAGGCATGATGGACTGCAAAAAAGCGCTCAAAGAAAACGAGGGCGATATGAACAAAGCCATCGAATGGCTGCGTCAGAAAGGAATTGCCTCAGCTGAGAAAAAATCCGGTCGGATGGCGGCTGAAGGAATTGTGGGTAGCTATATCCACACTGGGGGACGAGTTGGTGTCTTAGTGGAAGTCAATTGCGAGACGGATTTTGTGGGTCGTCGCGAGGAATTCCAAGCCTTGGTTAAGGATATCGCCATGCAAGTGGCAGCTTGTCCGAATGTCGAGTATGTGTCGGTGGACGATATTCCCGCTGCGATTACCCAACGGGAAAAAGAAATTGAAATGGGACGCGATGACCTAGCGAAGAAACCGGACAATATTAAAGAGAAGATTGTTCAGGGGCGGATTGAGAAACGGTTGAAGGAATTATCATTAATGGATCAACCTTATATCCGAGATCAAAGCAAATCTGTAGAAGAGTTGGTTAAAGAAACCGTTGCGCTGTTAGGAGAAAATATCCAGGTGCGTCGCTTTACCCGCTATGTTTTGGGTGAGGGGATTGAATCGGAATCATCAGACTAAATGTCGCGTCGCTGAAGCCGTTTATTGTAGGGGCGCATGGCGTGCGCCCTTAGTTATCGGAGAAAATTCAACTTCCGATTTAATAAAAATACACCCAAGAATGTTAACAGTGGTGGGTTACGGCGGATAGTTAATTAAATGGGTACCGCCTTAATGAAAGTCCGCCTAACCCACCCTACTGGCGTGGCACACCTTATTTGATGAATTAGAATTGGTTCGTAGTGAGGGAACCTCAGCCCTCTCTAGCTAAGCGTTATAGCACTAAAGTGCTTACTACAAACAAAACCCTATTTTAGCTGTGCCACGACACTACGTTTTTTGGTAAAAAGGAGACCTATCGGGAGCAGTAGCAGATAATGGTGAGCGCAATTGAACGCATTGAGCAGGACTTAGGTAAGATGGAGGGAGCGATCGCACATCTGGCTTCCCAACTTCACGACAGTTACGCCACCTATTTGACCGTGTTGGGGCAAACTGTGCAAAAACAGTTAATGCTGGCAGGTTATCAGGTGTGTACTCAAGGCTATCCCGACGCCTTTTTAAGTTTGTCCTTCAATCAGCGCCAAAATTTACAGCAAGCCTTGCGTCAGATTGGCAAGGAAGGAAAAGACGAGTTACTTTTACACCTACAGCTTCCTCAAGACCTATCCTTAAGCCTGGACGATGAACTAGAAGACGAGGATGAGGAGTTAGAACCGCTGATGGAGTCAACGGAATCCTCGGCGGAAACGACGACGAATCCATCTCCCGATTCAGCCCTCACCCCCCAAAAACCGATTCTGCCGGATCAACTGCTACAGTGGCAAGAGATGCTCGAAGACCAAATTGCTCTCACCTTGCAAACGGTTTCCGTGGAGACGAATCATCTTTTACAACAAGAGGGTATTATTCCTGATAAACTACCCCCAACAGTCCTGGAAGCGGCAACCAAAGCGGATGCGGCGGGTGAAAGCAGTCCGGGTTCAAATCTACTCAACCTTTTAGTCGAAACCCAAACGCCGGAGGATGACGATGATTCAACCCTAACCCGAATTATTGCGGTTAACCTGCGCCTATCCGAAATTGAGTTTACAGAACCGCAATTGGTCAAAGTGCGGAATCAAATCCGTAACCTGCTTGCCCATACCACTAAATTTCAGCGACAATATCGTAAAAAACAACGGGAGTGGGCAGTAGTTCAAGCCGAAGCCGCATGGCGGGCGAGTTGGTTTGAGGATTAGTTATAGCGCTACGCGCTAGGCAATAGGCAATAGGCAATAGGCAATAGGCAATAGGCAATAGGCAATAGTGAAGAAAAAAGCTTATTAATCATCAGAGATTGTGAGTACAGAATTTCCAGATTGGACACGATTGCAAAAAGCGCTAGCGGTGGAAGCCGAAAATGGCTTTACTGATTTACAGGGAAATCAGTATCGTTTTAGTGAGTTTCTTTGCCTCAGTTTGGGCAAGACACCCAACGGACTTCTCCCGGTGGAACGGCGCAAATGGCAGTCAATTGCGGCTGAGTTTGAACGTTATCATCATCAGACGGTAGAAGCGCGTCAACATCTGGTGGTAGATACGCGACAGTTTCTCTACAAGCTGCAACAGGAACTTCAACGCCGGGAACGGGAAAAGACTCATCCGCCTCAAACATCGATGGTTAAATCTCCCCAGACTACGCCTCTGGTGGCGGAAACATCTAAGGTAAACGTCAATTTTACCCTGGACTCACCGTTGTCCGAGTTACCCGATATTGGTCGTCGCCGCAGTGATTATTTAGGGCGTTTGGGAGTATATACGGTGCGAGATATGCTCTACTATTATCCGAGGGATCATATTGATTATGCCCGTCAGGTGAATGTTAAGGATTTAGTCGCCGGGGAGACGGTAACGGTAGTGGGTACGGTGAAGCGTTGTAACTGTTTTACCAGTCCTCGGAATAAGAAGTTATCGATTTTTGAGTTATTAATTAAAGATAGTACGGGTCAACTAAAACTGAATCGCTTTTTTGCCGGGAATCGTTTCAGTCATCGGGGGTGGCAAGAACAACAAAAACGTCGCTATCCAGCGGGGGCGATTGTGGCGGCGTCGGGGTTGGTGAAAAAGAATAAGTATGGGATTACTCTGGATACCCCAGAAATTGAGGTTTTAGACCATTTGGGGGGGAGTATTGATTCTTTAAAAATTGGTCGGGTGATGCCCGTTTATCCGTTGACCGAAGGGGTTCCCGCCGATTGGGTGAGACAGGCGGTGATGGCGGCGTTACCAGCAGTGAATCAACTGCAAGAGCCATTGCCGAAGGGGATGCGCCAGCAGTATGATTTGATGGGAGTTAGTGACGCGATCGCGAATCTCCATTTTCCTACTGATACAGATACCCTCAGCCGTGCCAGACGCCGCTTGGTGTTTGATGAGTTTTTCTATTTACAGTTAGGATTTCTCCAGCGGCGGAAAATGCAGCAGCAAGTTCAATCCAGTGCTATTCTCGCGCCCACGGGGAAACTGATTGATCGATTTTATCAGCTATTACCCTTTGAACTTACCTCTGCCCAAAAACGGGTGGTGAATGATATTCTCAATGATTTACAACAACCCACCCCAATGAATCGCTTAGTCCAAGGGGATGTGGGTTCCGGGAAAACGGTGGTGGCGGTAATTGCGATTTTGGCGGCGATTCAATCTGGGTATCAAGCTGCATTAATGGCACCAACGGAAGTGTTAGCAGAACAGCATTATCGTAAATTAGTCAGTTGGTTTAATTTACTCCATCTGCCCGTGGAATTACTAACGGGTTCTGTGAAGGTAAAGAAGCGCCGGGAAATCCATTCTCAGTTGGAAACTGGGGAATTACCGCTATTAGTGGGAACCCATGCGTTAATTCAGGACCCGGTAAATTTTCAACGCTTAGGATTGGTAGTAATAGATGAACAACATCGATTTGGGGTAGAACAACGGGCGCAGTTGCAACAAAAGGGACAATCGCCCCATGTGTTAACCCTGACAGCGACACCAATTCCGCGAACCTTGGCGTTAACTTTGCATGGGGATTTGGATGTGAGTCAAATTGATGAGTTACCACCAGGGCGCCAAAATATTCACACATCGGTATTAACGGGGAAGGAACGCCAAAACGCTTATGACTTGATGCGGCGAGAAATTGCCCAAGGGCGTCAGGTGTATATAGTCCTACCGTTAATTGAAGAATCAGAGAAATTAGATGTGCGATCGGCAGTAGAGGAACATCAGCGACTCTCTGAAAGTATTTTCCCACAATTTCAGGTGGGATTGTTGCATGGGCGGATGAGTTCAGCAGAAAAAGATGAAGCGCTGAATGCGTTTCGGGATAATCAGACGCAAATTATTGTCTCCACAACAGTAATTGAGGTAGGAGTAGATGTCCCCAATGCGACGGTGATGATGATTGAAAATGCGGAACGGTTTGGTTTGTCGCAGTTACACCAATTACGAGGGCGGGTAGGGCGCGGTTCTCATCAATCCTATTGTTTATTAATGAGTGGGTCAAAAACGGATACCGCGCGTCAGCGTTTGGGGGTGTTGGAACAGTCGCAAGATGGCTTTTTTATCTCGGAAATGGATATGCGGTTTCGGGGTCCAGGGGAAGTTTTGGGGCGGCGTCAGTCGGGGTTAGCGGATTTTGCTTTAGCCAGTTTGGTGGAGGATCAAGAGGTGTTGAATTTGGCAAGAGATGCGGCGGAGAAGATTGTGCTGGAGGATAAGGCGTTGGAGAATTTGCCGTTAGTTAAGGCGGAGTTGGACTATCGGTATTCTAAGTTAATGGGTGGGGCGATTTTAACCTAATGTAGAGACGCGCCATGGCGCGTCTCTACTAACCGCTATGGCGATTACTACAATTCTCTTATGGTATTGGATTTCACTATCGTTCAACCCAACCTACTGGCGCGACACCGCTAAACAAGATTTTACCCATCCCACTAACGTTAAAGTACCATGCCCTCTATCTCCTTTGAGTCTTATCTGAAATCCATTCAAAAAAACCGACAAAAAGGAAGTGAACGCAGCCATTACCCCGCCTTAAAAACCTTACTGGATGATCCGGCTAATGGAATTGATGCCGTAATTGAAGAAAAAGGCAACAAAGCCGGGATTCCCGATTTTACGGTAAAGCGGCGAGACTTGCTGGTGGGTTATGTGGAAGCTAAAGATGTGGGGTCAGATCTCAATTCGATTGAAAAAACAGAGCAATTGCAGCGTTATCTAGAATCGTTCCCAAATCTGGTGTTAACTAATTATCTAGAGTTTCGCTGGTATGTCAATGGAAAGCGGCGACTGAAGCAGGTATTAGCAGATATTAACGACAGTAGAGACGCGCCATGGCGCGTCTCTACGGAAAAGATTGCCGCCCTGTTGGATCAGTTTCTCAACTATACTGGGGAGATTATCAGCAATCCTGAAGACTTAGCTCAACAGATGGCAAGGTTAACCAAGGCAATTCGCTTAGCAACTTTAACCGCTTTGAGCCAGGAGGGAAATAAGGGAGAATTACATCAATTAAAGCAGGGATTTAGCGAAGTATTACTCCCCCAATTAACCGATCCTGACTTTGCTGATATGTATGCTCAGACCATATCTTATGGGTTATTTGCGGCACGAGTGGGTCATGCCCAAAATCCAGGGAGTGAGGGGTTTACCCGTCGCACGGCTGGCACCTATATTCCGGCAACGAATCCATTTTTAAAGCGGTTATTTAATACGATTGTGGAAACGGATGCTGTGAGTCAGATTGATTGGGCAATTGATGATTTAGTTCAATTGCTGGCTCAGGTGGATATGAGTAGTATTCTCGAAAACTTTGGGCAACGCACTCGCCAAGATGATCCAGTTGTACATTTTTATGAGACATTTCTGGCGGCGTATAATAAAGCCTTGCGAAAGAGTCGGGGGGTTTATTATACACCGGAACCTGTGGTGTCGTTTATTGTGCGTTCCGTTGATGCGATTCTCAAAGAACGGTTTAATTTGCCGTTAGGTTTAGCGGATAATACCAAAGATCCGAAAACCCAGAAGCCGAGAGTGCAAATTCTTGATCCAGCAACGGGTACGGGGACGTTTTTGTATGAGGTAATTAAACAGATTTATCGCAATCTGGAAGACATTGGCATGGCGAACCAGTGGGATAGCTATGTGGAAGAAAATTTGCTGAATCGCTTGTTTGGCTTTGAGTTATTGATGGCACCTTATGCGATTGCTCACCTTAAGCTAGGGCTAGCACTGCAAGAATTGGGGTATCAATTTAAGGGGAAACAGCGATTAGGGATTTATTTGACAAATACACTGGATGAGGCACTGAAAAAATCAGAGATTTTGTTTGGTCAGTTTGTGGCACAGGAAGCCAATGAAGCCTCGACAGTGAAGCAAGATACACCTGTAATGGTGGTGTTAGGTAATCCTCCTTACTCTTATGAATCATTAAACACAGGAAAATGGATAAGTGGTCTAGTGCGAGACTACTATAAGGTTGACAACAAAGATTTAAGAGAAAAAAATCCAAAAGGTTTACAAGATGATTATGTAAAATTTATACGCTTTGCTCAATGGCGAATTGAAACAACAGGTTACGGTATATTAGCCTTCATCACTAATCATGGATACTTAAAGAATTCTACTTTTCGGGGAATGCGTCAAAATTTAATGCAGACCTTTGACGAAATTTATATTCTTGATTTACACGGAAGCTCTAAACCTCCTGAGATTAATCCTGACGGTTCAAAAGATGAAAACGTTTTTGATATTCAACCAGGCGTGGCAATTGGATTTTTTGTAAAAAAAATAAATCTTAATAACGCTAAAATAGCAGATGTATATCATGCAGATTTATGGGGTGTTTGTGAAGTTATTGCAAAAGATAATGACAAACAAAAAATATCTGGCGGCAAATACTATTGGCTGTCAATTAATAGTATAGAAACTGTGAACTGGGAAGCGATTAACCCACGTTCACCAGAATACCGCTTTGTACCCATGAAGGTTGATTCAGAGGCAGAGTATGAAAGCGAGTGGAAAATCAATGAAGTAATGCCTGTAAACTCTGTAGGTTTGTACTCGGCAAGAGATGATTTCGCAATACATTGGGAAAAAAACAACGTCGAAAAAACATTAAAAGATTTTATTAATTTAGAAGAAGAATCAGCAAGAAAAAAATATAGCTTGGGAAATGACTCTCGTGATTGGAAAATAAGTCTAGCCCAAAAAGATGTGTGGTCATCTAAACTAGATGTATCAAGAATACATCAAATCTCCTATCGTCCCTTCGATACTCGATTCACATACTATACTGGTACTTCTCGTGGCTTAATCTGTATGCCTCGCCCAGAGGTTATGAGCCACTTACTGGCTGGTGATAATGTTGCTATGTGTTTCATACGTAATAGTCGTGAGCAAGTAGTTTCTAATTTTTTAGTAGCTCAGGGATTAGTAGACAAAACAATTTTATCCTCTGCAGATAATGCTTATGTTGCTCCTTTATATATTTATCCTGATACTCAAAACAATCAAGGTAATTTATTTGTTGAAAAATCTCCTAATCTCTCTTCAGATTTCATTACCGAAATTCGAGAGAAACTTGGTTACATCCCCACCCCAGAAGCCATCTTTTACTATATCTACGCCATCTTCCACAGCCCCACCTATCGCCAACGCTACGCCGAATTCCTCAAAATTGACTTTCCCCGTGTCCCCTTAACCAGCAACGATAAACTCTTCAAAGACTTAGGGACAAAAGGTCAAGAATTAGTCGATCTGCACCTAATGAAATCTAAGAAACTCAACAACCTAATTACCAAAATAGGCGGCGATGGTGACAATGCTGTTACCGAAGTCACCTACAAACCCAAAGAACAACGTGTTTACATCAACAAAACCCGCTATTTTGAAGGTATTGCTCCCGATGTGTGGGAGTTTAAGATTGGGGGTTATCAAGTCTTAAGCAAATGGCTGAAAGACCGCAAAAAAGCCAAACGTACCTTGTCCTTTGATGAACTGTTGCACTATCAAAAAGTCGTGGTTGCTCTCAAAGAAACCATGCAACTCATGGAAGAGATTGATAAATTAATTCCCAGTTTTCCACTTGAGTAGAATTGGATCAACTAAGTAATGATCAAGTAGCATCATTACCTCAATCTTGCCAATTATAGGCATCCCGAAAAACAGCTTGTTTTGCCGCTTCTATATCCTTATCTGTGATCTCAACATCTTTCCATAATCCTTTTAAATGGGTTTGACGCTTGGTATTCTGAACTTGATGAGCCACGAGTTGTCTTAAAGCTTCTAATTCTTGTTGGATGGCTTCAATGCGTGCTAAAACATACTCACTCATTAATTAACATCTCCTTTTGTTCAAAAGTAAACGGATGCCGTTTCACCAAAAAGCAATAGCGCTTTTTACTCCATCTTTGCTAACTGTTACTAACCTCTAGATTTATCTATCTGTTCCGAGCATCCAACTACGTCTATCCTACTGCCCCAATCAGACTTGAGTCAATTGAAAGATTTGGGTTAATTATGATATACCTAAAAGGTTATTGAGTAGATGCGCGATCGCCAGCAAAATATCGCTGACATCCACATCTGCCATTTCCAGGTTTTGATCGGACTCAAAGTAAACAACGTGAAATCCTTGTTGCTCCAATTCGGCTTTGAGTTGCCGTAATTCCGTAGACTTGCCACAACCAAGATGTCCAGTAAATAGCTGGCAAGTGGGTTTCTCCGGCGATAAAATAGCGATCAGATTCTTCAACTCTTCGATAATCTGTCCGCCACGTACTGACGAGAAATCGATATAATAGTTTTGGTCTTCTTGAGACTTGTCTACGAATAAGGGTTTGTCGGGGTTTGTAGCTTGAAAAATTTTCTGTAAATCCAACATCATGATAAAATCAATTCATCTTATTCGGGCATGTCTGTGTGCTGGGAATACACTGACATACTAACTGAAATAGTTGTGTTCCGGATTCTCTTTCATTTTTTTTATAAAAATATATCTCAACTGAGCATTTACAATCATGATGTCTATATACTCCCGTTGGGCAAATCTACATCAATCTTATGAGCCAATTAGAATCCCCTCTCTTGTAAGGAGGGGAGAAGTCAACTGGAGTACAGAGAGAACAAAAATTGTAGGAATTACCGCGATCAGTCAAGCAACAGTCATGGCTTTGTGCTTAAATCGATTCATTATTCCTTGCCCGCCAGCGCTGGGTTCAAGTTGGCTGGCATCCCTCCATAGATTAAGTAAAATGTTATGTCTAGTCTCAAAGATGCCCTGTTTGCCTTTATCCTGGTTGTACTCCTGATTCTGGTGGGGCGGTTCATTCACCAAAAAATCCGTTGGATACAGAAACTCTACATTCCCGAATCCATTGTCGCGGGTGTGGTGGCGCTGGTGTTGGGACCCCAAGTTTTGGGTGCGATCGCAAATCCAAATTCACCCCTGGCGAATGGCGTCTTCCCTGAATCCATTCGGGATGTGTGGTCACAGTCTCCTGGGGTGTTTATCAATATCGTCTTCGCCGCTTTGTTTCTGGGTGAATCGATTCCCCATCCCAGGGACATCTGGAATAAGGCTGCACCTCAAGTTGTATTTGGTCAAAGTTTGGCGTGGGGACAATATGTAGTCGGGATTTTACTCACCTTGCTAATCCTGATCCCTGTCTTTGGAATCGATCCCACAGCAGCCGCTTTAATTGAAATTGCCTTTGAAGGGGGACATGGTACAGCCGCAGGGATGGCGGGAACATTTCAAGAGTTGGGGTTTCCCGATGGTGCTGACTTGGCGGTAGGATTAGCCACGGTGGGGATTGTGTCGGGGATTGTCACGGGAACGGTACTGGCGAATTGGGGGAGACGCCAAGGCTATGTGCAAGGCGTTCAGCAAAATGTAGCTGAACCGGAATGGTTTGAGGATTACACCCACAGTGAAACCCCGCAAATCCGCAGGGCGCGATCGCGCTTGATGCGAAATATGTTAATTGATCCGCTGTCGCTAAACTTTGGCTTTGTCGGATTAGCGATCGCGATCGGTTGGTTACTTCTGCAAGGATTAATCTGGATCGAGTCAGTGACATGGGGTGTCGGCGGATTTGAAATGATGAGTTATGTTCCCCTATTTCCTATGGCGCTAGTAGGTGGAATTATAGTCCAGTTGCTGATGGAACGATTAGGACTCCATCCGCTAATTATTCGCCCTTTAATGAATAATATTGCTGGAGTCGCCTTAGATATTGTCGTCGTTACCGCCTTAGCCACCATTTCGCTAACCGTACTCGGAGAAAACTTTGGTTCCTTTCTGCTGCTGAGTGTCGCTGGGATAACTTGGAATATTTTTGCCTTTCTTTATCTCGCCCCGCGTGTAATTCCTTCTTACTGGTTTGAACGGGGGCTAGGTGATTTGGGACAATCGATGGGAGTCACTGCAACGGGTATTTTATTATTGCGAATGGTTGACCCAGACAATCGCTCCGGTGCCTTTGAAAGTTTTGCCTACAAACAGTTATTTTTTGAACCCATTGTTGGCGGTGGATTATTCACCGCAGCTGCACCGAGTCTGATTGCTAGATTCGGTCTGGTTTCCATCTTGTTTCTCACTAGCGGGATTCTCGTCGCTTGGCTGATTTTTGGATTTCTCGCATTTGGTAAACAAGCCAGACGAGCCAGAAAAGCGGAAAAAGGAATTGAGTAAGGATAGGCGTTAATACGTAAGGAATAGGGAAGCAGGGGAAGCTTGTAGCGACTCCTCCGGTGGAACGTCTGAAGATGTTAGCTGTTTAGTTATTTCTGCCTTGTTGCACTAATGTCCCCGTCCTGGACTTTGTACTCTAAAATGAGCATATCCACTGATCAGGTCGATTTACCCTTTCAGTCCCGGATTGCGGTCACGGGGTTTGTAGGAAAGTATGCTATCCGTCTGCTTTTACATTTGTAAGATCCATGCTCACACATCACCGCTTACCTGTTTGTCTTTCAGTTGTATCGACTGATCTGCCGATTTGGTTCACCATCGAAACAGCAGCGACACTGTATCAAAAAGAACGCGATCGCTTTCACTTACTCTTGAGAGAACCCCCACTCCCGGAATGGGAATCCCGACATCCCCCCCAAACTAGCCCCACGGATGTCGTAAAGCGCACTCCCCAGCGACTTTTGTGGCTAGAAATTTCCCCCTATCGGATGATTATGACGATGCAGGCAAATGGTAATTTGAGTTATCGTCATCGTTGGGAGCGAGGGGTTTATGGTATCAGTCGCTATTGGCTTCATGAAAAGGCGACGAAGAAGCATCAGTCGTTGCAACTGCGAAACTATACGCGGATGCTGAAACTAGAGGGATACCCCTTACCCCAAAGCTTGGAACTTGACTATGAACTCTGGTCTGGCAAGGTGCGCCTGGGTCACTACCTTCTCCGGCTACAAATGTACCATTGATGGGATGGGAATTAGGACAAAAGAATTTTGATTACCAATCCAGTTTTTGCTGGATTTATTAATTATTCGTTATAAATAGAAAAATATATTGTTATGCAACCAGATAATAGAATTCCGCTGGGTTGATGAGACCAGTGCGGCTAGATCAGGAGCATCATGGCAACATTTCGAGATATTCTCACCTATTATCGACCGTACTGGGGCATCTCGATTTTTAGCATAACGGCTGCCAGTCTATTGGAAATAATTGATTTAGTGGTGCCTTATGCGATCGGGCAGATTCTCAATGTCCTATCCGATCAACCGTTGGATAGGCTGATGCAAACGGTAATTACCCCAGTCGCTACCCTAACCCAAAATCCCGTCAATCAGTCCTTCTCTCTGACTGTGTTAGTGGGTATCATTTTTATCGTCACTGTTGTCAGGGCACTGATTCAACCCTGGCTAGGTAGCTGGTTTCACTGGGCAATCCCCCTACGCGCCCGTCGCGATCAATCAGAAAATGCCATCCGCAAAATTCTCACGCTTCCTCTAGAATTTTATGATGAAAATAATCCCGGACGAATTGCCGGACGACTCGCGAAAGGTCTAGCCAATCATACCTGGACGTATCCGGAAATTGCCGGACAACTGATTCCCAAACTGGCACGGGTATGCGGCATTTTTGTAGTGATCTGGTTCATTGAGTGGCGTATTGCCCTATTATTTTTGATTTCTTTTGTGTTTATCTTGGGATTATAGACCAGCTAATCGAGGCAGGGGCTAGACTTGAGGGTTTTAGTCATCATCAATATAAGAGTTTACTGGTTGTTGCGGAAGTCTACCGTCAGCAAAACTGGACGTATGAGAAGAAAGCCCAGAAAATTTAAGAAAATCTTAAAAATACAGGGGTACGAATGAGGAAGCTAAATTTCTAAAACGCTTGCGGAGTAGGGGGTTTAGCTCCCTGTAGTACATCTGGACAGCGGGAACTTCAGTCTAAAGATCGTGTATCATGGTTTGTGCCAGTTTAGTTAATCAGTTTAATTGCTATATTTACGCTTGCTAACGCTAGAGTGGAGTGAATTAGCTGAAGCTGACTAGACCTAGGCGGCTGTTACTTTAGGCTAAAAAGCATTAGCGATTAAAATCCTTCTAGGAGTTTCACAGGGATGAAAGTGACAGTAGTAATTCCTGTTTATAACGGGAGTAAATTTCTACAAAATGCTATAGATAGTGTAGTCAAGCAAAGTTATTCTGATGATATTTATATCATTGTTGTCAACGATGGGAGTACAGATAACACTGCCGATATTCTTCGTAGCTATGAAAATCAGATTACAGTATTCACGAAAGAAAACGGAGGTACTTCAGATGCCTGGAACTATGTACTGCCACTTATTGAGACGGAATATGTCTTTGGTCTCGATGCTGACGATGAATTTATACCTGAGACAGTTTCGCGAGTTATGCAGTGCTTATCAGAAAACCCTGAGTCTGATCTGATCTATTCAGATTTTGTTTTCATTGATGCCCAAGGACAAGAACAGAAAATAGTTCAAAATCCTGACTGTACTAGCCCTCAAGATGCTATACAGCGATTAATCAAATTACATGACAGACTTGGGCAAGCAAACAACTTCTTACCATTTGGTCATGTCCGATTATATAAAATAGCCTCTTTGCTTAAAATTAATGGCTACGATACAAGGTATAAATATGCAGAAGATTTTGATCTTGTACTGCGACTTGCAGAAGCCGGATTTATTTTTCAGAGAGTAAATGGGGTGCTTTATCGATATCGATGGCATACCACAAACAAAGGGATCACTAACCGCCTCCAACAAAAAGAGGAAGTACGATTCAGTGTAAAACTGTTCAGTCAAAGAAATAGAGAATCAATTCGTTATGATAGATACTGATTCTTGTGTGTGTTTTATTGTTCCACCAGTATGTGATAAGTATATCATTAGAGAATATGCTAGTGGACTTGGGTTTGAATCTACACGAAACAAAGACTGTTCGTACATACTTCCACCCCTCGATTTGTTGCAACTCGCTGCTTGTATTAAAAAACAATTCAAAGTTTTCCTATTGGATGCTCAAGCAGAAGATATTTCTGACAATGAAGTTTTAAGAAGAGTGCAACATTGCAATATTGACCTTGCAATTGTTGAGATATCGCTTCCCACTTTATCTACTGACATTGAATTTGGGAGAAAATTAACTAGTCTTGGCATCTCAGTTGTCGCCAAAATATATACGCATGATGTCTCCGTTCTGAAAAAGATATTTTCAACAGCAAATTTTAGCTTGTGTCTGATCTCAGAAGTTTATGATAACCTGGCAGATATTTTGCTGGGGCAAGATATTCGGGGTACAGCATCTTATGTAGATGGCGCTATTTTAATCAACCAGAAAGCAGGTATAGAGAATTTAGAAGCTCTGCCTTTTCCCGAAAGACAGCTTGTAAAGGATCAAAAATATTATTATCCAAAGCTAGGAGAATGCACTACCATACTTTCTAGTAAAGGGTGTCCGTATGCCTGCTCATATTACTGTCCCTACCCTCTTGTGCAAGGAAAACAATGGAGAGCAAAATCAGTAGATTATGTAATAGCAGAAATCAAAGATGCTATTTCTTTAGGATATACACGTTTTTTATTTCGTGATCCAGTATTTTCTTTAGATAAAAATAGGGCATTAGAAATTGCTTATGCCATATCAAAACTTGCCGTAAAAATTGAATGGTGGTGTGAAACTAGGGCTGATCGATTAAGTCGTGATTTACTGCAAATAATGGCATTGTCTGGATGTAAAGGAGTAAATATTGGTGTTGAATCTGGAGACCCAGAATTACGCTTTACAAAATTAAAGCGCGGTGTTACCGATGCTGTACTCCTTAATATTAGTCAGTGGAGCAAAGAGTTTACAATCGCCATTGCTTTTCTATTAATGGTTGGTTTTCCTGGAGAAACACGCATGAGTATTGTTGCTACTGCCAATTTGATTTCTTTATGTCGTCCTCAAAGTATTGGTATTAACTTCCCAGTCCACTACTGGGGAACTCAGATGTACAAGGATGCCGTAGAACATAATTGGATTGTCTCTTCGGATTATGATCAGTTTGATGGGAGTAAGCCAGTACTTCAGACAAAAGGTCTAGATCAATTTGAAATGCAAGCGGCAAAAGAATATCTGCTGAGACTATTTGATGCGATTGCAACGGAGAATTTGTCTTTAGAAAAACACATTTTAAATGAAATTAAGATCTGGTCTATTCAATGAGAATATTGTCTTTTTTAAATGTTAGCAATATATCTAATCTGGAAGCAGATAGTGGATATGTGTTCCAGAGATCACTACTTCATGATCTTGCACAAAAAGGTTATGAAGTAAGCTTGATTGGACCTCCTAAAATGCCTTGTTTGCCTGAGGTTATTCAGCCTATTTTTCTGCCTTTCTCAGATAGCAAATTTGGAGTTAGGATGAGCATAGAGTGGGAAAAACTCAAACTACTCCTGACTCATACTAAACCTTTTGACATTGCTTTAATAAACCAAAGTGAATTAACACTTGCTTTGAAGCTTTTATTCTATGAAGTTTGGAATAAAAGCATTCCTTGCATCACTTATTATCATTACTTAGCTATTCAAGGCATTTCAGAAGAAGGAAATATAAAATTCGATCCCAGTCAAAACTTATTTGGTGCAGGGCAAGCTATATGGAAGAGGCAACTAGAGTCAGCACTTGTCTCTGATGCCAATATTATTGGTAGTCAATTTGGTAAACGTCTTTTCCTTACTGCTGCAGGTTCTCAAACCAAAGATATTTTTATGGAAGTTATTCCTCCTCCAGTACAAGACTATAAGCAATCTTGTATATTGTCTATTAGTAATTCTACCAAAAATATTAGAAAGCCGACTCTCATTTACAATCATAGATTGTATACCCATTATGGTGGTTGTGAGATATTCGATTATCTTAAAGAACTAAACGATAAAATTCCGTTTATTCTTGTTGTCACTGATCCTACTGATAAGCGTTCTACCTTCAGAAATCAACTTGACCCAAGCCCAACCGATATACGCAAATATCTAGCAACTTTGCCCTTTGTTAAGATTCGGCATTTCTCAACACAAGAAACCTATTACCAAGCTCTTACTCAAGTAGATATTGGAATTAGCCACTTGAGAAGTGGAGCGTTATGGTCGATGGCTATAGTTGACTTGATGTCGAGAGGAAAACCTGTAGTATGTTTCAACAGCGGTGCAATGCCTGAAATCGTTGAAGATAATGACTTACTTTTTTCCAATAAAGAAGATTTTCAACATATTATCATAAAGCTACTAATGGATAGCTCTTTTTATCGGGAGAAGTCCAAATCTGTAGCTAAAAGAGCTAATAATTTTTTGCCAAAGAGTATCTCAGATAAATTTCACAACATATTTTTAGATGTTATGAATTAGCATTATGAAAATCATTGGAATTAATGGTTGGGGAGATTGGTTTCACGATCCGGCTGCATGCTTAATTGTAGATGGTCAACTTGTAGCAGCAGTCGAAGAAGAGCGTTTTATTAGAATAAAACATGCACCACATACAGTTCCAGCGTTTGCTACACGATGGTGTTTGCAAACAGGTGGTATTGACTGGGGGGATTTGGATTATGTTGCTGTAGGATGGGATTTACCATATTTTGGTCAACTTGCGTCTCCTAAAATTGGTGCTGTTGATTTCGCAAGAAAACTACTTACTGATCTTCATGCCCCTGATCTCTTTCCTTTAGAGAAAGTAGTATTTCTGGAGCATCACTTAGCACATGCTTATAGCGGGATTATATTAGAACCATTTCGGCAAAGTCTAGTTGTTGTTGTTGATGGTCAGGGTGAAAAAGACTCAATAAGTATTTTTCGCCACAAAGATAATTCTCTTGAGAAGCTAGATACTTTCGACTCTCGACATTCTCTTGGTTACTACTATGAAGCAGCTACTAGTTATGTTGGATTTGGTTTGTCGGGAACTGGTAAGTTCATGGGACTCTCTTCTTACGGGAAGTCTACTGTAGACTATTGGAAGAGCAACAACGCAAGAAAATTTTCTAGCCCAGTACCATCGAATCAGATAGGAATTGATTATGAAAATTTAGATGATGCTGTGTCAATAGTTGATAAATTCTGGATTCCTCAGTTTAAAGCCTCTTGCCCCAATCTACAAATTGCTGGAGCTACTAAAGCCCACAAAGAGATTGATTTTCTTAAGCGGGATAAACTCCATTTAAACTCTGATGCTATTAATTTTTCGGCATCTGTACAACATAGCTTGGAGGAGGCAATAGAGTCTCTGGTTCGTACTTACCTTAGTCAAAAAGACGAAGTGATTATCATAACTGGCGGGGTTGGCTTAAACTGTAAAAGTAATGGTTCTTTACTACAAAAGTTTCCAGCTAAGAAAATCGTTGTACAACCCGTGTCACATGATGCTGGTGTTGCTCTTGGTGCTGCAGTATACTTTACTAAGCAAAACGGTTTTAGCCAGATAGAGTTAACAGATTTTCCATATGTTGGTCCCTCTTATAACAATAAATATATTAGAAAAGCCTTGGAGAGCAGAAATATTCACTTTCAATACTTAGAAAAGCCTGAACTTGTTGCAGCACAGTACATTGCAAATGATAAAGTCATTGGTTGGTTTCAAGGAAAAGCTGAGATTGGACCTAGAGCGCTTGGCGCAAGAAGTATATTAGCCCGCCCTGACTCCATCAAAATTCGTGATCGAGTTAACCAGCAGATTAAACTACGAGAAATATGGCGTCCTTTTTCTCCTGTAGTTTTAGAGGAGTTCTCTCAGGTTTTCTTCAAAAATTGCAAAGAGAGTTTATTTATGCTGTTTGGTTTTCCCATTGTATCTAATGCTAGTAAATTATTTTTTGCTGGAACTATTCATGTGGATGACACATCTCGTGTACAAACCATTCACCAAGGAAGAACACCTGAGCATTTTCTTAAGCTAGTGAGAGAGTTTTATACATTAACAGGAATACCTGGTTTAATGAATACCTCTTTCAATGGATCTCAAGAGCCAATCGTAAATACACCAGAAGATGCTATAGATACCTTCAGAGAAACTAATTTAGATGCTCTTTTCCTAGGTAATTATGTCATTCAATCAGACAATCTAAACTCATGAATAAGTCAAACATAGTAATTATCGGCGGAAGTGACTGGCTTGGAAAAAGTCTAGCGCATTATTTCGCACCACATGCTGAGTGTATGGTACTTTTAGCACGTACAGAAGAGAAGCTTCGGCAAGTGCAGTTAAATGTACAGAGCTACTGTCAAACTTATATTGTTGTGTGCGATTTAGCAGAAATGAATCAAGTACAGCTAGCGGTTAAAGAAATTCAACTATACTTAAACTCCGTTGATTTAATTCTTAATGTTGCTGGTGGTTCATACGTTGGAACAACGTATGACTGCCAAACAGAGGATTTCTTTTTTATGATTGATGCATATGTTAAAGGACAAGCTTTCTTAATTAAAAGTTTAATTCCTCTAATTCGACGTTCTAAAAAAACTGTGTTAGTGAACTTTTTGGCTGACTGGGTTAATAGAAAATCCGGTATGGAAGCCGGAAATGCTTTATACACTATGACAAAAGCTGCTATGGAGGCTTTTGCCAACTCCTTAGCGTCAGAAGAGCATATGAATGGACTTCAAGTAAGTAACTTATATTTAGGTCAAATTGCAGAATCCGAAAATGAAAATACTATTATTAAAGATGCAAAAGGAAATTTAGATATGCTTATGATGAGCGATATTTGCGAGTTTGTGTTAAATTTCATGCATCTTTCTTCTCTGCATGTGTTTGAGGCAACTTTAGTCACAAAGTCACCTAGTTATGCACGTACCCGTTTGCACACTAATACTGTTAATTGGGATATAGGGGGATAATGATATCGGTTATTATGCCTACTTTTATGCACGAGCAATTTATCGCTCGTGCTATTCAGAGTGTACAGTGTCAGACATATAAAAACTGGGAACTTATTGTTGTGAATGATGGCTCATCAGATGCTACTGAGAGCATAGTCAGTCAATTTCTTATAGACTCCAGAATTCATTACATCTATCAAGATAATTCTGGTTCAAGCTGCGCTCGTAATAAAGGTTTAGAACACTCAAAAGGTGACTATATTGCTTATTTAGATTCTGATGATATATATCTTGCAAATCATCTTGAGGTTCGCCATAATATTATTAAAGAACATGAGGTTGATCTTGTGTTTGGTCCTGTATGGGACATCAAACCTTCATCACGTAAAATATATTATGGTGAGTTGGCAGATACCGATACAGGATGCGTGTTACCACTTATGGTAATGCATAAGAGGTTTTGTCTTTCTGTTGGTTTGTTTGATTCAAATATTGTCTTTGAAGAAGATCTAGATTTGTTTTTGCGGATGAATAAGTGCTATAAGGTTTATCAATTCTTTGATCCAGTTACGGCTGAATACTATGTTCATAATCATAGCATTCACCGAATGTATGAGAAAGGTGGACATAAGTATATTGAAGATTACAGAAACCATCACAAAAGGACATAACAATGAAAGATTTTTTTTTAACATCACTCGAAGTAGAATTTGAGCTTTGCAATCTACGTTGTCAATATTGCTGGTTGACATTGGGAAACTTAGAAACCTTTCGCAGAGGCGACCAAATTTTTTCACGACAGAAGGGTCAAACAATACACTTTGATTATTCTGTCAGTGATCTAAGGCAAAATATTTCCCACATTTTAGAAAAATCTGACTCATATCTGTTGAAAGTTTCAGGTGGAGAGATTTTTCTTTTACCTGAAGTCATTGATGAATTGATTTTAGTTTCAGAAAGGTTTGAAAAAGTCCTTATTGTATCTAATGGCACTATTATAAAACGGGAGAACTTAGAAAAGCTTGATCCAAATAAGTTCTGTTTTCAAATTTCACTTGACGGACACATAACTCAAGCGAATGCTTTGCGCTATAAGGAAGCTACTCGAAACACTGAGAAGGTTTTAAGAACTGTAGAATTGTTGTATGAACAAGGATTCAGATTGGAGATAAGCTGTGTACTTACCGATTATAATATTCGGTATTTAACAGAGTTTTTTCAATATTTTTCTCATCATTTCCCTCAAGTTACTATCATTCCTTTCCCAGTCAGATTTTCTGACTACTACCTATCTAATACTGACGATAATATCGCCATATTATCTCACTTAAAAGATGCTTTTCCTTTAGGAACAATTCCTCCAAAAGGATATATGGAATCTCTCATAGAGACTGTAAAAGGTCGAAAAAATAACACATGCTTTTTACCTATCATAGGTCTGTATGGATGCGAGGATGGTAGTCGCCCACTGTGTCCTTGTGGGATAATTGATAATCACCAGAACATTTTTGAAATAGACTTTGTATTACCACCAGATTTAGATCATCCTTCTGTGAGAAAGGTTCTTAGAAGAGAAGAACAAAAATGTTTTTCTTGCTTTACTCACTTTGACATTATTAACCTCTTCATTGAAGGACACATATCTTTAGAAGAAATGCAGAAAACCGGAATATTTCAAGATTTAAAACTTTTGTCTCATTTAGTACAATACAGAAGCTACGTTTTATCCCAAGTACGCTCATCATGAAAAAATATGCAACGACTTTTGGTGGATCTGAATTCACGGTAGATGATCCTGTTTACCAGGATGGTATTAAGCTGGGTAAGTACCTTGCTAGCAAAGGTTATACAGTGAAAAACGGAGGGTACTATGGTTTGATGGAAGCAGTTTCTAAAGGGGTTGTAGAATCTGGAGGTCAATGTATTGGCATTACCAACGCCTCATTTGATCCAAAACCAGCGAACCAATTCATTACTGAAGAAATCAAAGCTAAAGATTTATTTGATAGACTTAGGCTTTTAATACAAAGCAGTGAATTATTTGTTATTCAAAATGGAAGTATTGGTACAGTTGATGAACTATGTGTTACTTGGTGCTTACGTTATACACTGACAATGCCAAGTATTCGTATTTGTCTGATCGGAGGTTTTTGGAGCCAAGTATTATATGGTCTGCAGAATTTGGCAATCAAAAAAGAGGAGTTTGATATTCTAGAGGTCTATAAAGATATAGAAGACTTTTCAGATTGCTTTAGATGTTAATTATACGAAATTATTAGTGTATTGGTGAATTTTTTCAAGAAAAAGATGGCAAAAATATAGTTTCTTTTATCAAAAACGGTGTTTTTATTCATTCTTGAGAATTTACCGATCGCCTAAATGCCAATCTGATATCATGTCCGGTCAAACTTGTAATTTGTTCCCTTGGGAATCGCCGATCTGATTCCACCTTTTTTCCCCCTAACATCTCCCTGGTAACGCGGGATAACATGAATACTCGTGTGCATCATCTTTTGTCCCGCTTCTCTATTCACATTAAATCCCACATTAAACCCATCCGGATGAAATTGATCCATTAAAAACCCTTGGACTTGGTTAACCATGAACCAGCAAGCGGATTGTTCTTTAAAGTCCAAATCAAAATAATTGGCAACATGACGTTTAGGAATTACCAGAACATGACCTTTACTGGCTGGATACCCATCAAACATGGCATAAGCCGTGGCTGATTCCGTCAGAACTCGCAGACTTCTGCGCGGGTTACAAAAGATACATTTATTGGACGAATGCCGCTGATAGTTATAATGAACGTATTCGTAAATTTCGCAATACTCGTCTAGGTGAATGGATTGGTAGGGAAGTTTTACGACGCACTGATACGTTGGTTTTTTATGAATATAATGTTCTCTAAATCCTTCTCTTTTCAGATCTCGCCTCACTGCATAATAGGCTTTTCCACCGGGTTTTAATAAATGTGAAACATTCATCAGAACAGTTGCCTGTTCTTCCGCAAAGAGAACATTTAACACATAAAAACAGAGGATGGTATCAAATTTAACAGTGGGATATTCGGGGAAATAGTAAGGGTCATATCCGGTAATATCAAAGCCTTTTTGCCGCAGACGTTTGACATCATTACCCAAACCACAACCAAAGTCTAAAATTTTACCCTGAAGCCGATTTTGTTCAAGGAGAATCTGTCCGGGAAAGGAGAGATAAACTCTGTCTTTGGCGGTGAGATGACTGAATTTATTGGCTTGCTTTTTCATCGGACAGGAATAGAGTTTGTAGTAAGCGCTTTAGCGCTTCTGGCACTAAAGTGCCTACTACGAACCCAGCTTAGCTTCTCCGGCGGCTGGCTATCCCGTACTTAGGGTGATAATAAAGTCTTATGAATTAAGCCAAAGTCCCACGGTGTAATGCTTGTAGGTTGGGTTTACGAAGGAAACCCAACTAATTAAGCGATTAAGCTAGGTTTTCTTCAAATCAAGCCAATCGCTACACATATAAGGAAAATTTATCACCTTATGTACGGGAGAGCCCGTTTAATCCTGAATCGCGTTCAACAAGATTTCAGGTAACGTCATATCTGCCATATCATCCAGGGTAACGGTGTCAACGATATCAAATTTGGCACCCGCCCCTTGCAACTCATCATCGAGAATCTTGAGAAATCGCGTGGCTGTGGGATCGTTACCCACTTGAATCAGAGAAATTGCCAATTCTTCATCCCTGTCTATATGGCGCGATGCTTCTACAATCACTCGCATCACGGCTTTGCGATCGTCCGGTTCCCCATCGGTGATGACTAAAATGGTTTCGCCTTCGGGTTTGGTTTGTCCCGCCGATTTGCGCTGAAAGTAGCTATTGAGTGCATCCTGAAGTACACTGGCTAAGTCAGTCCGCCCCATGGGATCATTTTCTTGAAAGATTTGTCCCACTTTGTCTGAGGTAACGTTGTCGTACCGTTTAAAGCGACTGGAAAAGAGGTAAACGGTGATACCATCGGGGTCAAACTGTTCACATTTTCGGGCGAGGGCGAGAGTTGATTCTTGGGCGGTATACCAACGGGTTTGTCCACCGGGTTGGTCAGGTGTTGACATGCTGCCACTTTTATCGATGATTAGAGTATAGTCGCGGTTTTCCATAATTGAATCTGCCATAAGCTTTGTTATTGGTCATTTGTCCTTTGTCCTTTGTCGTTGATGCAACCCACTAAAAACTTGAGACAAAGGAGTGTGGGTCAGTTCGGAGGCGCGATCGCAAAACTATTGTTATTCAATAGCGTACCGTCTTTTGCGTTTAAACCGTGGAGGTTTACTTGTCTTCTTACATGCTCACCTCCAAGCCTCAACCAATTGCCTGAGCGCATACTACAGAGGGCGACCCGACCCAATTGAGTGGAATGGTGTTGTTAATTTAGGTAAGCGGGTCGCCCCTACCGAGAAAAATTGGCTAGGAACTAGAAATCAGGAAATGTGTAACCGACGCCAAGGATAATCCCGATATCAGTTTCATCTTCGATAAAACCAATATTAATTGACCCGTTGGCGACAAAGGAACGCGACAAAGGTACATCCACACCCCCAGTCAGTAAAAATCCGATATTGTCATCGCTATCCGTTGACAAAGCGACACCTCCGCCTAAAAACGGCGCAAAGCGCACAGGTTCAAAGGGATCAACACGGGGAATGATAAAGTCGTAAGTCAGCGGCACCATAAAGAGTGCATCATCGCCAATGATTACACCTGGGCGCAGGGATAGAGTACGAGACAAACCGATTTTGCCGTTGATCACAAAACCAGCATCCCCTAACGCTGTTCCGCCACCATCATCGGTAGCCTCATCATCATCTTCAGTTAAACCAATGTTGACCCCAATCCCTAAATAGTTGGGAACGCCGCGAGTTCCTCGGCGGATATCCAAATCGGTTTGAGCCAAAGTCTGTGACTCATTCAAGACAATTTCTGCATCCTGAGTCGGTTGTAGGGTTAGCGCCTCAGCAGATGATGTCAGAGATTCGGGGATAGGCTGAGTCGCGATCGCATCCTCTGGACTGATACGCTTTAGAGATGAGGCTGGAGAATCTGCAACCGTTGGATTCAGCGAACTCTGGGCGGTAGCTGAATTGTTGGTGAGTCCTTTACTCCAGGACACAGAGGGAGTCGGTGAGTCTACAGTAGCACTGGGTAGGGGTGTAGTTTCTGGCAGTGAAGACCCAGCCGGGAGATTGACTGCATCTTGAGTCAGTGCGGGGTCACCTGTCAGTCGATTAACCCAAGCATTGGCGGGTTCAGCCGTCCCCTCGGTGCGTACCTCAGCCGCAATGGATTCTAAGCGAGTCAATGATCCGCCTAGACTAGATACTTGAGCGTGAACGGGTAAGGGATGGTTCCCCATTGTGACTACCCCTAAACCAACGCCGTAAGTAACGGAGCGTAAAAGATTATGTTTCAAGGTCACTCCTCGACAAAAGATGTAAAGATTGAAATCAGCAAAACCGATTTGCTTATTATTGTCTAGGATTGCGGCTTCCTCGCCACTAAGTCAATATAGTTCGTGACATACTCCTACACTAACCTGAGTACAGGTATAGTGTAGGCTTCTCAACCAATCCGGCTATTGCGTAGGAGGCGTTGAGCTTTAAGAACGGGATGCCCCTCCGCTCTATTTTTTATATTGATAGCTGCGTTATGGTCACGGTCAAGACTGCATCCACAATGGGGGCAGTTGTGCCAACGCATAAACAGCTTTTTCGGTACTTTCTCTCCACAATTCGAGCAATCCTGTGATGTGTTATGGGCGCTTACTGGAATTACCAACAAACCAGCTTTTTCGGCTTTGTTTGTCAGAATCGACAGAAAGTTTGACCACCCAGCATCCAGCACAGATTTAGCCAATCTAGTTTGAGTAAGTCCTTTAACGTTTAAATTCTCATGAGCAGCCATCTGTCAAGTTCAATAACTTGCTGTTTGGTTGGGCGTAGCTTGTACTGGTAGGCAGTTCTCATTTGCTTACTTGCCCTCCTGTTTATCAATCTATGAACAGTATACTGTCTGTATGGTGTTTTGTTGGAACCTAATAAAAAATAATGTCATGAATGTAATTGGAAACCTCCGTTCCTACGGTTTCCCACCTATCCATCCCAACGCCAACCTGAGTTGTTACTGAGCCTGTCGAAGTACAGGTATGGCGTGGGGCTTCCGGTGAAGAAAGCTAATTTTGCGGAAGATCGCGGAAATTAGTTGGCAAGAGTAATCTTAACTGGGTGAACTACTACACCCTCTATCCCGTTGCCAAAAGCATCTGGGACTACTTGACGAATGATGTTGTAACTGCCGTTGATGTCGGCGTTGAATTTGACGCCGATTTTTGATTGGTACAACCCACGCTTAACACGACGACCGCTAAATTTTGCTGTTTTCGCCTCTGGACTTCCGTGAACAGGAATACAATCTCCATCCAGGAAACTAGCAACCGACGTATAAGATTCTTCGGTGATGATGACTTTTATGCCAACCCGTTCAGCTTTATAGGTCAACATCTTGATTAATCTTGCATGGGGAACGCTGGTAAAGTTTTGATTGTTCACCTTACCGATACAGATTCCCTGCTTCCAGTTCTCGTTTTTGCCAATCACAAGAGTTGATATATTGTTCTCAACTAACTGATTGATAATAAACCGACTGGATTTATGCAGATAGTCGTCAATCTTGAATCCTCGCTTGGCTGATAAACGCTGAATTCTCTTTGACGTTTTCCTGTTTCCTTTGAGTTGAGATTGTCCTTCGGCTTTTTTCTTGTTGTAGTAATTGTTAATCGCTTTAACCGGTCTGCCGTTAATCAGGAAAGGTTTGAATCCTTTTTGATTTGAAGTTACAGCCGCTAAGTTGTTCAGTCCAATATCTACACCAGCTACCGCTTCACCGTTAACCAATTGCTGAATGGGTTGCTCATAAATCACCTCAATCACGTAGTAATTAAGGCGGGGAACAATTCTTACTTCATTGATATCCTGCTTGTGGCTAGATATCATCAGGTTGGTTCCCGATGGCTTGATCCATCCTTTTTTCAACTCTTTCAAGCTAATAGCCTGGATGGTGTAAACTAACAGATTACGCCCCTTCTCTTTATCTTTATACTTGGGAAGCTTGGGTTTACCCTTGAATAAGACTGGGTTTTTCTTATATGCCTTATTTGCTTCTTTCCAGGCTTTCCAGTTCCTGTCCAAGCACCGCAGGACTTGTTGAGAGACTTTGCGAGGCAAGGCACAATAAGACTCCTCTAGTCGCATTCGAGATGCCATCTCGTTGTAGGAGAGGATTTGATGGGTTTTAAAGAAATGTTGACGAATTTCGTAATTGGCTCGGTTGTAAAGATTTTTCGACTTGAAGGCTAAGTCATCAATCTCTTTCCATTTTCGAGTGCCTTGACGAACTACGTGCTTCTCAATAAGTTTCATTATCTTAGAGATGCGTAATCCAATAATTTTCTGCGGTAATTTTCCAGAACCTCTGTATAGATTACCGCAACTTGCCCTAATTTTCCGTATTCTTAATGAATGGAAACAATACTCATTGCTTGTACAACCTTTTGAGAAATAAACGGGAGAAGGTCTAGATTTTGACTCTGAGTTTTGCTTTCAGTGAATACAACCAGGAGATAGGGTAATATCGATGGGATCTCGATGTAAGCCGCATCATGGCGCACTTGAGATGAACAGGCGGATTTAGACCACAACTGAGCCTCTGGCGGAAGACCAGCGCCTAAGAATCCAGTAATTTGATGATTGGGGGTATCCTGAGTATCGGCAGGGTTCAGATTGCGTTTAAGCAGACTCATCATCACCTGCGATCGCACGGAGGATACCGTCACGCCACCCACAATACTATGGAGTAGCCGTGCTGTGGCATTGGTGGTTAACATATTCCGATTTTCCATCAATGTTCCCATAAACAGCCGTTCCCGACCATAAGGTCCATCACTCCAGGTTTTTTGATTGACATTAATCGACTCTAAGTCTTGCCAACCCAGGGATTGAAAGTAACGATTAACAATATTACGTTGTAGCTTCCAGGTTTCAAAGGGACCAGGGGTTAACTCTGGACCACTGGTGGTTCCACTCAAGATATCGACGACTAAACTTAAAGCATCATGGCTAGCATCAACCATCATCGCCTTAATTGCCCGTTCCAGTTCATCCGATGATTCAACCATGGCACTTTCTAACCATTCTTCAATGGCGACCAGATAAAATAGGGCAACCAAATCGGCTGGATAAATTCGCTCAACCCCTCGATAACTAAAACCTCGGACGGGATACTTCCAAAATTCATCCGCCGAAAGCGCCCCCCCTGTATTAACCGGAATCGGGGGATCATAGACCATCCAGGTGAGAGCGATTTGATTGCGGGCGAGTCCAGGAAACTCTAACCAAACGGCGTCGAGAATCTCTGTGCCAATTTTTTCCAGTTGGTCGTCCTTACGAAAGAATGTCATAATTTGCTCTCAACAAGTGATGTCAACGCTTACCAATATGGTGGTACTGCAAGAATTATCTGCATTAAAACATGGTGAGTACATCTGCCGTGTTAATTTAGACCTCTATGATTCTCCCGCCTGTACGAGTTTAGCCACTCAAGCGGCGGCTGGACGCCATTTACACCCCTTGTTATCGACAGCCAGGGAACAAGCGGTAAAGGTGCAGTTATGTGAGGATGGATATCAGGCTTGGTTACGAGTCGAGGATATCAGTCAACTGGAAATTGCCTCTCAACCTTATCACGCGATCGCACTCTCCCGTCCTCAAATCCAACACCGACTCCCAGAGGTGATAGCGTTTACCCAAAAAGCGATGCAGCAGCCGAATTATTACCTGTGGGGGGGAACCGTGGCACCCAATTATGATTGTTCCGGATTAATGCAAGCAGCATTTGCGGCGTCGGGAATTTGGTTACCGAGAGATTCTTATCAGCAGCAGGCGTTTACTCAATCAATTCCTTTAGCAGAAGCGCAAGCGGGTGATCTGGTTTTCTTTGGCACACCTGAGAAAATCAATCATGTGGGTCTTTTTTTAGGCGATGGCTATTATATTCACAGTTCGGGGAAAGAAGATGGTCGAAATGGGATTGGCATTGACTGGCTTTCGGATCAAGGAGATAAAGTAAGTCAAACTTATTATCAGCGGTTTAAGGGAATCGGGCGGGTTATTGCTAGTTATTGTGCCTGATAAGTGGGTGGACACAATTAAAGTTAACGGTTGAGATTAGGGAACAGGGAACAGGGAACAACTTTAATTATCCCCACCTACTTGTTTTTTTAACGTTCCCTGTCCGTAGTAAGCACTTTAGTGCTTATCAATAAAGTATTAAGGCACGCTTCGTGCCTAAGCTGTCATGCATTTAAATTGGGTATTAGTAGCGAGCAAGATGCAAAGCCTGCGGCATGGCTTCGCTAAACGCACTACACGGCTTTCGTCATTATTGATATTAAGGTTTAAATGCCGAACAGCTTACTACAAACAACGACTAAATCAATTCCCAATCTAGGCAAAATTCTCCCGGACGCCCCCAGGGATAAACAGCACAGTTAATTCCATCTTTGCCATGATAATACTGACAAACTTTACAGGGTTGAGACTGTTCTAATTTTACCTGTAAACTACTCCACTTTTGCTCAACCATTAAGCGGTAATGATTGGCTCGTAGGTGATAGGGTTCAATTGTCAACGCCTTTTCAAAAGCTGTCAACGCCTTTTCATAGAGTTTAATAATTTGGGAACCATACTCAGTCCAAGGTTGAACACGGCATTCATAAAGTTTAATAATCTTGAAAATAAGAATACCATAATCTGTCCAGGTATCAGCCGAAGCCATTTGCGGTTCTTTTTTCGTATCCAGTAACACTCGTTTCAGGGTATCTAGCAATTCTCTCGGTTGCCAAGGTTTACCGACATAAGCCTCAGCGTGTTTAATACCATAGGAAAGGGCTAAACGCTGTCCTTTTCCAGTTAAAAGAACCACGGGAATATTTTGGGTGTGAGGATTTGCCTTGATTAGGCGACAAACTCTGTAGCCATCAATCCGGGGAATCAGCAGATCCAATAGCACTAAATCGGGAGAATTGATCTGAATTTGCTGGAGTGCTTCTACACCATCACGGGCTTGAATGACATTCCAACCACTCCACGTTAACTGCTGAGCAACGCATTCCCGCTGGCTGAGAGAATCTTCGACAACTAAAACAGTATTCATTGATAACAACCTGCTGACTGGGGGGAGGCTTTCGTGCGACTAGCGCAGAGTTAGACTAAGTGTACCCATTTCTCCCAGGTTTCTGATCACCCCCGATAGAATTGGCGTTTCAGCAGGCGATCGCACGATTTTATGGTATAGTTTTTCCCATGGGCAAATGTGCCTGCCTATAGGCTCTACAGCAGCACTTTCAGATAAGGACAGTAGAAAGCGCGATTGCCTTCGGCAAAGCGCGAAGCTAATCACACAAATTATATCTTGGTTTTATTACCGCTTTATTTGACAATTCAGCCAAGATACAGAAAAAACAAATTGACTCGTAGGGGCGGGTTTTACCGTTACCTGTTGCCAGAAACCCCTCAATTCAATAAACCCGCCCTGACCCCAAGTTTGTTGGTCAAGTTCAGTAAACTCTTTTGCCCAGGCTTAGTCTTTGGCTAAAGCCCCTACTACGAGCAGAATTTTCCTTATCTGCTCACCAACCGAGAGCGATCGCGTAAAATGTTAAAGACCGTTTGTTATACCAGCTAGGATGGCTCAAGACTGGGTAAAACAGAAGACTAGGACAAGTAAAGAGCTACAATCCATAACCTATTATGGGATTCTGGGGGTACACCCTAGCGCATCTGCTCTAGATATCCGTCGTGCCTATCGGGAACTGAGTAAACGTTACCATCCCGATACCACCGACTTACCAAAGGAAACGGCAAAGACGAAGTTCCAACAGCTTAATGAAGCCTATGCGACTCTGAGTAGTCCAGAACGGCGAATCCTGTATGATCGAACTATTCGCTATTCTCGTGTCAACGTCATTCAACCTCCACCCGGATTGAACCGTCCCGTTGTGCGATCGCGAGTTGATCATTCATCCTCAGCTTACCTTGACCCCACAGATCGTCCCCTCTCCCCTGGCGAGTTATTTGCCCTATTTATTTTGGGGATAACTTTCGTGGGATGCTTGGTACTGGCAATTGTGATTGGCTTAACCCGAGGAGACAATGCCTTTCAAGTTTCTGGGATATCTCTATCTAGTCGAGTCACCACGCCACCCCTAAGTCAACTACAGCGAATCCCTCGATATCCCCCTTCTAACCAACTTTTCTCCCCATCTAATCCACCATCAATCCCTATTTTTGTTCCATCCCTCAATCTATGAAGACTTCTATGGTACTTCCTTCATCTGACACTCCTCTCTATAACCATCCCCTTCCTGAAATCGAAAAATGGCTCCGTTCTCAAGGATGTCAACAAGATAGCAACGAACTCAATTGCTGGCGCGTGGAACGATTAAATTGGCAAGCCGAACTCTGTCTGGAAGTTGAGGAATTAGCTGTGCGTTACATTAATGCAGCGGAAGGACAACGTGACATTATGCGTTCTTTCAAGTATTCCCTCAGTCGCGAAGATGTAGAAGCAGCAGTTTTCTCTGGTCCTTAAAATTCTCAATTCTCAGAGTTAATTTTTGAATGATTAACTGACAATTCAGACGCGCCATTGCACGCCCTTAACAGTCAAAACTCAAAATTTAAATCTCAAACCTTTCCAAACCGTCGCTCTCGTTTCTGATAAGCAATTAAAGCTTGATGAAACGCTTCGCGGTCAAAATCGGGCCAAAAAGCGTCGGTAATATAAAATTCAGCATAAGCCATTTGCCAGAGGAGAAAATTGGACAAACGCATCTCTCCACTGGTGCGGATTAGCAAATCAGGATCACCGATATTGGCAGTATAAAGATGACGAGAAAACAGCGCTTCATCAATATCCTCTGGTTGAAGCTGACCGTGTTGAACCTGAGTCGCAATTGTCCGACAAGCCTGCAAAATCTCTTCCCGTCCACCGTAATTAGTCGCCACGGTAAATTGAATCCCGGTATTATTTTGGGTTTGAGTCATTGCCCGTTCAATCTGGTTTTGCAGGGATTGCGGTAATGCCGTTAAATTCCCCACAAACTGAATGCGTACATTCTCCTCCATCATCTCTTTGAGTTCTCGAATTAACACCCGCTCAAACAGCGTCATCAAAAACTCAACTTCTTCGATAGGACGTCCCCAATTTTCGGTAGAAAAGGCATAAGCAGTCAGGGCTTGGATACCCCAATCATCACAACAGCGCAACAACTGTTTTAATGTGTCTACGCCTCGGCGATGACCCATAATCCGAGGAATGCCTCGACGTTTTGCCCAACGACCATTGCCATCCATAATCACCGCGACATGTTTGGGTAGGCGTTCCTGGTCGAGATCGCTTGGTAATTCTTTTAGTATCGTTTGCATAATAGTTGTATAATAATAGTCATTTCTTTTTTCGAGAAGTCGATGACGGCAGACGCAGCAAACGCGAAATGAGTAGCCGTCCCTGAGACTTAACTTGGCGACCTAAACTGCGTAAACCGGGGGCAACTGCCTCACGGTCAACCGCTGTCGAAAATCGAGCCTCTAACAGTTCTTTGAGTTTACTACTGGTTAAAGGTCGATTGAGTCCGCCGCGTTCTGCTAATGAGATAGAACCTGTTTCTTCGGATACAACAATACAAAGGCAATTTTCGACTCGCTCAGTAATTCCCATAGCGGCTCGATGGCGTGTGCCAAGTTGTCGTGAAGCCGTTCGCTCTGACAGAGGTAAAATCACACCCGCTGCGGCGACGCGAGACCCCCGAATTAATACTGCCCCATCATGGAGTAATGTGGTCGTCTGGAAGATGGTTTGCAGCAGTTCTTTAGACAGTTCGGCATTTAACTGTACCCCTGGTACAGAAAAATCTCGCTCGTCAATGGTTCCATTGGTCTCCATAATTATCAATGCGCCAATCCGATTTTGGGATAATTCTTTAACCGCATCGACAATTTCATCTGTAACGCTATCTGCTTTAGGGATAGGGCGGCGTTGGGATTGAAACAACTGCCGAATTTCTCCCCGCCCGACTTGTTCGAGAAAACGGCGAAATTCTGACTGAAAGATTACAGCCATCGCCACAGCCGAACCAACCACCAATTTTTCTAACACAAAACTCAACAGGGTCAATCCTAGTCGATTACTGACCGCTGCCGCTAGCATCAAGACGATTAGCCCTCGAACCATCCACAAGGTACGACGCTCCCCGATAATGAGGAGAACCATATAGGTGAGGGCTAGAACCAATCCGACATCAACGCTTTGCAGCAACAAGGATTGAACCCAGCCAGAGTCAGGAAAAGAACCCGACGACGACGCAGGCATTGAACTTAATTAAACGTTTAGCAACTGAGAGCTTGACTCTGGCTTGATTGTAACGAGATTAGGCGGGGAGTTGCGACTGATTTGTCATTTGTCATTTGTCAGGGAACAGGGAACAGGGAACAGGGAACAGGGAACAGGTAAGCTCCCCCAGCTCCCAGACGCGCCATGGCGCGTCTCTACATTGCTCCTTCATCCCTAATCCTGGGATACCAGTCGTTTCGGTAAATGATCAAACCGGATCAAGTCTTGATAGGTTTCTCGCTGCACAATTAATTCAGCCGTTCCATCCTTAACTAACACCGCTGCAGGTCGAGGTACACGATTATAGTTAGACGCCATGCTGTAATTGTATGCCCCAGTTCCCATAATCACGAGCAGATCCCCAGGTTGGGTTTCGGGTAATTGGGCATCTTTGAGTAAAATATCCCCGGATTCGCAATGTTTACCCGCAATCGTGACGGTTTCAGTTATCGGTGCTGACATGCGATTGGCAACGACTGGACGATAGACCGATTGATAAGTAATTGGACGGGGATTATCAGACATTCCCCCATCAACCGCCAGATAGGTTCGCGTTTGCGGGATCTCCTTACGGCTGCCGATGGTATACGCCGTCACACAAGCGGGTCCAATAATCGATCGCCCGGGTTCTGATAATAACCTCGGCAAGGGCAATTGCTGCTGGTTACAGGCATTAACCACGGCTTCACAAACCCCCTTAACCCAAGCATCAATCGTGGGGGGATCATCGTCTTCGGTATAGCGAATTCCCAAACCGCCGCCGACATTCAGTTCTTGAATGGATAGATTGAACTGAGCGGCTTTTTGGAGATAATCGACCAAAACCGCTCCCAAGTCTTTGTGGGGTTGACTCTCAAAAATCTGTGACCCAATGTGAGCGTGTAACCCAATACAGTCGAGAATAGGGTTTTGACTAATGAAGGCAAAAACGTTATCTAGAGTGTGGGGATCAAAACCAAACTTGCTATCCAGGTGTCCTGTGCGGATGTAGTCATGGGTGTGACACTCGATCCCAGGTGTAATCCGAATCATGATCCGCACCTGGGTATCCGGAGAGGTTTTTTGTGCCAAATCTGCCAGAGTTTCTAACTCCAACTGATTATCCACAACAATTGTGCAATGGCTTTCAATCGCAAGCTGGAGTTCAGCGATAGACTTGTTATTGCCATGGAAATACAGCTTATCGGCTGGGACTCCGGCTTCTAATGCTGTGTAGAGTTCGCCTCCGGATACGACATCAACACCCAAACCTTCCGATGCCGCGATCGCACAAATCGCTAAACAATTCCAGGCTTTTGAAGCATACAGCACTAAGGTATCACCGGAATAGTAACGGGCAAAGGCATCCCGATACTGGCGGCAAGCCGTTCTTACCGTGACCTCATCTAGAATATAAAGGGGAGAGCCAAATTCCTCGATTAAACCCTGGACATCACAGCCACCAATTTCTAGACAGTCTTGGCTGTTAACGGTGGCGGTAAGCGGCAACAGTTCCTGATTGGGAGAACGACTATCGGGATGAGAGTTCGCTGAAAGATATCGCTGTCCAGAGTTTTGCACCTGAGTGGAGTCAGTCAATAGCATAATGTCGTTATCATCCTTGAGATGGATATGGGCAGGTACACCAAAAGCGTCCGTTATTTAGTGTACAATTGACTGCTGTGAGTGTCTTAGAGATAAAGCCGCTAACCACAGCACAACTCAATGCGGCTGTGGATCTGGATCAAATATGTTTTGGTGGGCTGTGGACGCGATCGGGCTACGAACGTGAGTTAAATAGCCCGAATAGTCAATTACTGGTTTTAGAAGCACACAACAGCTTGGAGCAGCGCCCATGGGGTTGCCATTCAGCCGTTGTTATGCCACACGATTCCCTGGGGGAAGATTTACCCACGCATCCCCCTTTACCGAATGGCTTAGTGGGTTTAGGTTGTTACTGGTCAATTCTGGAGGAAGCGCATATTACGATTTTGGCGGTGCATCCAAACTACCAACATCAGGGACTGGGGCAATTTTTACTGTATGCCTTACTCAATGACGCTAAACAACGTCAGTTGGAGTGGGCAACCTTAGAGGTTAAACCCTCGAATCACGCTGCTCTGTCTCTCTATCAAAAGTTTGATTTTATTCCAGCCGGACGACGCCGAGGATATTACCAAGATACGGGTGAAGATGCCCTAATTCTGTGGCGAAAGGGGTTACAACAGCCGGAATTTGAGCAAATCCTGCAAGAGCGCTATGAGCAAATCGTCTCCCGCTTAACCCGTCAGGGTTGGCAACTATTTAGTTATCTGTGATTTGTGATTTGTCATTCGTCATTCGTCATTTGTACTGTACTTTGTTGATTGTTCATAGAAAATTTTTTTCTCCCTCAGCTTCCCCAGCTCCCCCAGCTCCCCCAGCTTCCCCAGCTCCCCCAGCTCCCCTAGCTCCCCCAGCTCCCTCATCTCCCCCAAAAAAATAGACGGGTTGTTGTATAGGAGACAGCCTGACAAGTCTCCTATGCTAGAATCAGCGTACACGGGCACGCAACAGGTGATGGAAATACGCCATGTTTGAACGCTTTACAGAAAAAGCCATTAAGGTGATCATGCTAGCCCAGGAAGAGGCACGTCGCCTGGGGCATAACTTTGTCGGCACGGAGCAAATCCTTCTGGGTTTGATCGGGGAGGGAACTGGCGTCGCCGCCAAAGTTCTCAAGTCGATGGGTGTCAATCTTAAAGATGCCCGGATTGAAGTTGAGAAAATCATTGGTAGAGGTTCCGGCTTTGTCGCTGTGGAAATTCCCTTTACCCCTAGGGCTAAACGAGTCTTAGAATTATCACTCGAAGAAGCCCGCCAACTGGGTCATAACTATATCGGAACTGAGCATTTACTGCTGGGTTTGATCCGGGAAGGCGAAGGGGTGGCGGCACGAGTTTTGGAAAATTTGGGTGTAGACCTGACCAAGGTGAGAACTCAAGTCATCCGGATGCTGGGCGAGACGGCAGAAGTCACCAGTGGCGCATCTTCGGGTCGCACGAAAACACCAACCTTAGATGAATTTGGTAGCAATCTGACCCAAATGGCGGGTGAAGGTAAACTTGATCCGGTAGTGGGACGCGCTAAGGAAATTGAGCGCGTTATCCAAATTTTGGGACGCCGCACCAAAAATAACCCCGTATTAATTGGGGAACCTGGGGTGGGAAAAACCGCGATCGCAGAAGGATTGGCGCAGCGAATTGCCAATAACGATATCCCAGATATCTTAGAAGAAAAGCGCGTCGTTACCTTGGACATCGGGCTACTGGTGGCGGGGACGAAGTATCGAGGTGAGTTTGAAGAACGCCTCAAGAAAATCATGGATGAGATCCGTCAAGCTGCCAATGTAATCTTGGTGATTGATGAGGTTCATACCCTGATTGGTGCAGGTGCGGCGGAAGGGGCTATTGATGCCGCAAATATCCTGAAACCCGCTTTAGCTAGGGGCGAACTCCAATGTATCGGGGCGACAACCCTGGATGAGTATCGTAAACATATTGAACGGGATGCGGCATTAGAACGGCGCTTCCAACCCGTGATGGTAGGTGAACCCTCCGTTGAAGAGACGATTGAGATTTTATACGGGTTGCGCGAACGCTATGAACAGCATCACAAGCTGAAAATTTTAGATGAAGCCCTGGATGCAGCGGCGAAACTGTCAGATCGCTATATCTCGGATCGCTATTTACCCGATAAAGCGATTGACTTGATCGATGAAGCCGGTAGCCGGGTGCGTTTAATAAACTCCCAACTTCCCCCAGCGGCGAAAGAGTTAGATAAGGAACTGCGACAAGTCCTTAAGGAAAAAGACGACGCCGTGCGATCGCAAGACTTTGACCGGGCGGGTGAACTGCGCGATCGGGAAATGGAAATTAAAGGCGAAATTCGCGCGATCGCTCAAAATAAAAAGGCGGAAACTGGAACTGATGATTCGCCGGTCGTCGATGAGGAAGATATCGCCCATATTGTCGCCTCCTGGACGGGGGTACCAGTTAGCAAGCTGACTGAATCCGAGTCCGAGAAGCTGTTGCACATGGAAGATACGCTGCATCAGCGCCTTATCGGTCAGGAAGATGCGGTGAAAGCGGTATCACGGGCGATTCGACGGGCAAGGGTTGGTTTGAAGAACCCCAACCGTCCCATCGCCAGTTTTGTCTTCTCTGGTCCTACGGGGGTTGGTAAAACTGAGTTAGCCAAATCCTTGGCGGCTTACTTCTTCGGGTCAGAAGAAGCGATGATTCGCTTGGATATGTCCGAGTACATGGAACGCCATACCGTCAGTAAATTGATTGGTTCGCCTCCAGGGTACGTCGGCTACAACGAAGGCGGTCAGCTAACCGAAGCGGTACGTCGTCGTCCTTACACGGTGGTGCTATTCGACGAAATCGAAAAAGCCCATCCCGATGTCTTTAACATGCTGCTGCAAATCCTGGAAGACGGACGTCTCACGGATGCTAAAGGGCGGACAGTGGACTTTAAGAACACCCTATTAATCATGACCTCTAATATTGGGTCTAAGGTGATTGAAAAAGGTGGCGGTGGTTTAGGTTTCGAGTTAAGCGACAATGAAGCCGAATCCCAGTACAACCGCATCCGTTCTTTGGTCAACGAGGAACTCAAGCAGTACTTCCGTCCCGAATTCCTCAACCGTTTGGATGAGATTATTGTCTTCCGTCAGCTAACCAAAGACGAGATCAAGGAAATCTGCGATATCCTGCTGCGGGAAGTCTTCAAGCGTCTCACGGAAAAGGGAATTACCTTAGAAGTCACCGATCGCTTCAAAGAACGGTTGGTGGAAGAAGGGTACAGTCCATCTTACGGCGCAAGACCCCTACGTCGGGCAATCATGCGCTTGTTAGAAGACGTATTAGCAGAAGAAATCCTTTCGACTCGCCTGCAAGAAGGAGACAGTGCGATCGTCGATGTGGATGAAGAGGGCAAAGTGAAAGTTATTCCTGGAGAACCTGGGGAACAACGGGAACTTTTACCTCAAGGTGCTGAATAATCCACTTGATTCATAATTCCCATTGAACGGTAGAGAAGGTTAGCCTTTTCTACCGTTTTTTTGTCATTTGTCATTTGTTATTTGTGATAATTGAACGGTGAGGTCGGGGCGGGTTTAGTTATCTCAGGGTGCAAAGCTTCCCGTTAGTGGTCAAACCCGCCCCTACAATTCCTTTATATCCCTCATATCCCCCAGCTTCCCCAGCTTCCCCTACTCCCTAACCCCACCACAACACTTATTCAGCAGACCCTACTAAATATGCGTCTACCTGATGATTCAGAAACGCCGTTCCAGATTAATATTGTGCCGATGATTGATGCAATATTCGCAATCTTGGCATTTTTTATCATTTCAACACTTTATTTAACCCGCTCTGAAGGATTACCTGTTAATTTACCGACGGCGATAACCGGCGAGAGTCAGGTACAAGACCGAATAATTACGGTCACGATTCAGGCAAATGGAGCGATTTTTCTTAACCAAGAACCGATTGAATTATCACAACTTGAAGCCGGGGTAGAGTCATTAGTGACGGCAGATTCTCCATTTTTGGTGATTCTTAATGCTGATGAAAATGTCTCTCATGGTCGAGTCGTTAGCGTGATGGATCGCTTACGGTTAGTCGAAGGAATTCGTTTAGCGATCGCGACTCAGTAGAGGCAATGAGATAAGCTGTTCGGCATTTAATAAACTTTATTATCTAAAATAATGAAATCCTTGTAGTGCGTTTAGCGAAGCCATGCCGCAGGCTTTGCATCTTGCTCGCTACTCTAGCAGTAGACACATCGATTAGGACTTTCGGCACCATTGTTCCAGACGCGCCATGGCGCGTCTCTACATAAATGATGTATCCTAACCGCTAAGCTGTTTGGCATTTAAACCTTAATATCAATAATGGCACAATCCTTGTAGTGCGTTAAGCGAAGCCATGCCGCAGGCTTTGCATCTTGCTCGCTACTAATACCCAATTTAAATGCATTACAGCTTATGGCGGTTGCTATAATACCCAATTTAACCATCAATCTATTCCACAATTTTAGCTGTATCAGTCCAGTAAGTGGACGCAATTAAAGCTAGTAGGGTGGGCATTACCCACCAGCATACCAGTCAGTAACATTCCTCTTACAGCACTTTCTAACACGGTGTAATACAGTAACGATGAGACAGTGCTTTTCTACTCTTGGAAATGGTGTATCACATCGAGTCTGAAAACGCTGTAAACGGATGACAGCATATTGTTTATTCTTCAAGTTGAGACGTCGCGTCAGAAACTTGGGAAGCCGCATCCGACTGAAGTACGGGGGATGAAGTTCTCCCGCTCTTTCACTGTGAACTTGCGCCAGAGCCTGACTTAAGCCGAGCCTTGCGACTGGACAAACTATCTTGTTGGCGTTGACTGGAACTTGATTTAGGTGCAGACATACCAGGTTGAGACGTAGACTCATCAATCTCTTCTAACGTCAAGTTAATCTTGGCGCGTACTGGTGTCCCATCTGGCAGAAACATCGTCAGATTGTAATCGAGTTTAGTTACAAAGCAACGGATATACTTTTGAGAACCCCAGGTAAACACATAGGTTGGTGGGCGTTTCTCTCGACCTGCTCCTGATTCGGCAAAGTCAACCGCTTGTTGAAATGATTTGATATGTTTTAGGACACTCTCTCCTTGCTCATAGGTATCAAAAATTAGGTCATTGATGGTGAGGATGACGGGTTCAGGATAAGCAAAGTTAACTTTAGGCAATCCCCTACCTGTCCTAGCTCCACTACTTTTAGTTAGATTAATTTGCTGATTGAACGCCAACTGATTGGGATTAAACATAAATTCAATGGTTCCGCCACCATCAGTTGAAATCAGTTGCGCTTTGACCAGTTGTGACATGACCAGAGTCCTTACCTATATTAAGTTCTGTAAATAGCCCTTAAACCTTTACGAATGACCAATGACCAATGACGTAGCTTGCTTCTCGCGAAGCGAGTATGACCAATGACGAGCCTCGCCGTTAACTGTAATTGTCCCCACCGACTTAGTTTACTTTTCTTTACAGTTTAAGTTGAATTAAACTAAAAAAGGCTAAACAACCATCGTAGCCTACAATCAGGCAAACTCTTGAAATCGACACCGACAGTCCTAAACATTTTTTAAGATTTAATTTATAATTTGTAAAGATATTGATGACAAATTTTCGACCCTAGTCTAATAAAATAGCTAAAGTTAGCCTCTCTCATTACCCTTATCCGTACAGCCTAATCACAGACTGCTATGATCGCTGCTGTTGCCCTAACCTTGGTAGATGTCTTATCTGAGGGAAATTCCCGGATTGGCAGAACGCTATTTGTTTTAACCCGATGGATCTATACTGCTTTAGATAAGCAACGGTTGTTCAATGAGAACGTAACCGGGCTAGAGCGTCATCGCTGGTTGTTACAAAAGAGAATAACTCCTGTACGAACAGGTTCTGACGTGCTATCACTGAAAGATATTATTTCAGAGATTGGCTACAGTCAGCAGCATTACGGATTCAACAACCCTAACCTAGCTATCGCGCTTAGGTTAGGGATTGCCAGAGATAGGACTGGCAACGCAAGAGTTGAATAGACTATTGAGCCGTTAACTGGCACGTACTTCCAGATACTTCCCCAGTCTGGACTATCTACAAACCTACTTGTTTAGGTGCTTTAAGAGAGGACATCTTGTTAACGGTGGTCGAGGGGACTGACAACTTTACACGAGAGGCTTATACCCATGATTCGTGTACCCGTTTTATCACCGAAAGGTAAACCATTAATGCCAGCTAAAGCTAGCCGTGTTAGGCGGTGGCTAAAGTCAGGTAAAGCCAAGGTCATACACAACGACTTGGGCATTTTTCAAGTCCAATTAGTTGAGGAACCATCAGGTGAAGAAACCCAAAACATCGTAGCTGGAATTGACCCCGGAAAATTGTTCACTGGAGTGGCTGTCCAGTCAAGAGGTGCGACCCTGTTCCTTGCCCACCTAAATCTACCGTTTAAGAACGTGACCAAGCGGATGCAAGGGCGGGCAATGATGCGACGGGGACGGCGAGGGCGGCGGATTAACCGGAAGCTACCTTTTAACCAGCGTAATCACCGCCAACACAGGTTCGATAACCGCAAGGGTCACAAGATACCCCCTAGCATCCGGGCTAATAAGCAGTTAGCGTTACGGGTGATCCAGGAATTATCGAAGATTTACCCATTTACCGATGTGGTGGTTGAGGTGATTAAAGCCAGAGGTGACAAGGGTTTTAGTCCGGCAATGGTCGGGCAGCATTGGCAGATTGAGCAACTTGAACAAGCGGGTTACACCGTCCACACTCAAGAGGGATGGCACACATCTAACTTAAGAAAGTACCTCGGTTTGCCTAAGTCCAAGAACAAGGCTGAGTCCTCACCCGCCGCCCATGCTGTTGATGGCATCTGTCTAGCCGCCTCCCAATTTATGCGGTATCGCCAGATTAAGGGTAGGAGTGGTACTTGGTTGGGAGCTGTTGAAATGACACCATGCCAGTTTGCTGTGATTTGTCGCCCTCCAATTTGTCGCCGTCAACTTCACCTGATGGTTCCCCCCAAGGGAGGAAAACGGCGTAGCTACGGTGGCACAGTTACCCGCCACGGATTTAGGAAGGGCGATTATGTCCGATCTGAAAAAGCGGGTATCACCTATTGCGGTTACGTTTCCGGTGACACTAAAACTCAAGTTTCCGTCAGTGACGCTAACTGGAAACGGTTAGGACGGTTCACTGCTAAAAAAGTCCAATTGTTGCAGCGAAATACTGGGTTAGTATCAACAGTTGGATTGTCAAACCTCACCGCATCGAGCGGCGCGGTTTGACCTCTATCCCTCTCCGGGTTGCTTCGCGCTCACCCGGAGTTCCACGAGGTTAACGATGGATTAGGGATTTCGCCACGTTCAGTTTTGTCAGCGTGGACGCTTATTCCCTGCAATCTGCACAGAAAACTTCTCTTGTCAATATCTCATAGAATTTGGCACTCTTAGATTTTTTCTGTTGGCTGATTTAAATCTTAATAAATCTTAAATGGAGGAATATTACTCATGCCATTAGATTATTTTGCACCAGGAGTCTACGTTGAAGAGGTAGACCGTGGCAGTCGCCCGATTGAGGGCATTAGTATGAGTGTCGCTGGGTTTATTGGCTTTACCGAGGATATACGCGGTGATGCCGAATTATTTAAACCCATGCTGATTACCACTTGGGATCAGTATTTGCAGTCCTTTGCCAAAGAAGGGTCTGATGGATTCACGGACTTTAACGCCTATTTACCCTTTGCGGTTCAAGGGTGGTTCCTCAATGGTGGCGGTCGCTGTTGGGTAACCAGTATTGGTACTAAACTACCAGGTGCTGAACCGCCGCCAATCGAGCAAACGGGGACGAAGATTCTCACCGCCGGAAATCGCCCCTCTTTACAGTTCACGCTTAAACCAGCGGAATCAGAATCAGAAGAAGGGGGAGCCTTAGCACTACCGGGTGGCGATGAACCCAGACTGCGGGTGGTGATTCAAGAAAGTACACCGAAACCCTTACCGGAAAACGCGCCAGACGATGCTGAACCTCCTTACAATACCGGTGAATTTTTTGACCTAATTGTGGCACGGGGCGAAGAGGAACTGGAACGCTATGACCACCTGACCATGAATCCGGAAGTGGAAACCCAGGTGGCTGACTATGTAGTTACTGCTGTTGAAGATTCGGAATTTATCCAAGCGGTTGACATTTCCCAAAGCGGACAACCCCTGTCACGGCGACCTATGCAGGGGTCTTACGAGATTACGCCACCCCCCTACATTTCTGACCGGGAACATTTCGCCCGTGATTTACAAGGACAACGGGATGACCGCACCGGGACACAGGGGATTTTTGAAATTGATGAAGTCGCCATGATTGCTTGTCCTGACTTGATGAAGGTGTATCAAGAAGGATTGATGAACTTAGAACAAGTTCACGGTGTCATGGAAATGATGCTGAGTATGTGCGAGAATTCCTTCCCTGGTCCAGCCTACCGGATGGCGGTTCTGGATGCACCCCCAGTCAAGCCGACAAAAGGAGATAACCCGGTTTCGGCTGACCAACAGAAGCCTCAAGATGTCGCCGCTTGGTTAAAACAGTTTAACCGCCGTTCCATGTTTGGCGCTCTCTACTATCCCTGGATTAAAGTGGCGAATCCTCGCAATGGTGGGCGTCCCATGTATGTCCCCCCCTGTGGTCACATGATGGGGATTTGGTGTCGCACGGATGAGAGCCGAGGCGTATTCAAAGCACCCGCTAACGAAACACCTCGCGGTGTGACGGGTTTAGCCTATGACACCAATATGCGGGAACAGGAACTATTGAACCCGATGGGGATTAACTGTATCCGGAACTTTGCCAATTACAACCGAGGTTACAAGGTTTGGGGTGCTCGCACCTTGGTAGAACCGGATAACGTGCAATGGCGTTATATCAGTGTCCGCCGCTTACTCAGCTACATTGAGAAATCCATTGAAATTGGTACACAGTGGGTGGTGTTCGAGCCAAATGACCAAATTCTCTGGGCGCGTGTACGCCGTACAGTCAACAATTTCCTAGAACGGCTGTGGCGTGAGGGAGCATTGTTTGGAACTTCCCCTTCAGAATCGTTCTATGTCAAGTGTGATGGGGAAATCAATACCCATGAGACAATTATGCTCGGTCGTCTCTATGTAGAAGTCGGTGTTTGTCCAGTCCGTCCGGCTGAATTTGTGATCTTCCGGATTAGTCAGTGGGCACCGAATCAATAGGTGACACCACAAACCTCCTACCTAAGTAATCGCCTTAGGTAGGGGGTAAAACGCCATTTAGGGGCGACCCGTTTACATTAATGAACAACTCTAGAAACAGGGCGGGTTTAGTCACATCGAGGTGCAACCGAAAAGATAGTAGTAAAACCCGCCCCTACATCGGGTCGCCCTGAATTCAGGTAAAGTAAATAATTGTAACGGAAAAGGGTTTAGAAAAATACAATAGAAAGGGAATGAAACCGGAATTTCATCGAACGTTTAACAGCACCTCACAGACCTTGACATTTTGTAATCGTTATGAGCAAAAAATTATGCTATAACAGAAGTCTCTAACTGTTAAACTGTCTGATTATGGTCTGATGGTTTGGTCAATGTGTTAACTTATGTATCGCCAACACATCGAAACAAGTCAAGGTTAACTATTAACTTGAGAATAAGGAGATAAAGATATGGCTGCCGAACTAAAAGGTCTTGCCCCTAGTAGTTTTTCCTGTGATATTGATGGTTTGGGTGAACTTTCATTTCAAAGTGTGAAAGTTCCTGAAAACAAGCCGAAACTAGCGGGTGAAGCCGCCGTAGTTGGCTCCATGAAAGGTGGGAAATCAGAGCGGCAGATTAACTCGGCTGGCTTCGAGGAAGTCGTCACATTTGATTTGGTATGCCTCTCTAGCCCAAGTTCCACCAGTGCTAGTGTAGTCATGTGGAAATGGTTCAAAGCTTGTTTACCTCCCTCCGATGGCGGTGAAGGGAAATGGGCTGGCAACAAAAAAACAGGAAGTATCTTTGCCTACAGTCATGATGATGAAATCATCGCCCAATGGGACTTCCAAGAAGGGTGGGTCTCGAAAATGAGCCTTTCCGAATTGGATGTCAACGGCAAAGATTATCTCAAAGAAACCTGGACAATAGTGTGCGAAAATTGCACCCGCGTGATGTAGAACGTTTGAGGGATTTGAACATCAGCTATTTAATGAACTGAATTATCTGGGAGTTGAACCATGGCAGATATTGAATATAACACAAACGCTTCTTTCTTTTTTGATTGTGATGGAATGGAGATACTCGTCGAAAAATGTACGATTCCTTCGATTGAAATGAAAGTGGCAGCAGGAAGCGGAGCCATCGGCTGCGGCAAAGATGGGAAAACCCAAACCCAAGCTACCCCGGGTGCAGTCGAGTATGGTTCTGCCCTTAAACTCGAATATGTGGCAGGTAACGAGGGAGATCAACAGAAAATAACTGATTGGTATAAGAAATGCCACGCTACCTCGTTCTCCGGTGGTGCTACAAGTTCGAGGCAAGAGCGAAAAACGGCTTCGTTATTCATTTACGATATGAATGGTAATATTGGGGCGCAGTACGATTTCATCGATTGCTTCCCCAGCAACCTCACCCAAACCAGTCAATTAGATGTGAGTAAGCCGGGAGAAATGGCTAAAGATACGATAGAGATTCGATTCACGAAAATGGTAAGGGCAGACTGCTGATGTGAGTATTGCCTCAATTCGTAATCCAGTTTCTTTAATTGGCTGCCTGAGTGTTTCTTGACAAAAGCACCAGGCAGTGTTTTGCCGATTTTCGGATAATAGGAGAGGCACAGGCAAAGGAGGTGAACAGTGGCAGAAGTTGAAATTCTGACGCGATCGCGCTTTTATTTAGAGTTAATCTTAGATGGGAGTAATGACGCTGTAGATGGTCTGTTTGAGGAATGTAAAGGCTTTAAAGCCACCCAGGACATTGTTGAAGTTTGCGAGGTAACGCCGCAGAAGTGGGGAAAAAGTGGGAACGCTAGAGGGCGAGTAGTTCGCACTAAGGTTCCGGGTAATATGACCTACACCAATCTAACCTTGAAACGAGGGTTAAATATTTCCATGACTTTGTGGAATTGGCTGAATTCCGTACAGGAAGGAGCGGATTGGGAAGATCAACGGCGTAATGGTGCATTAGTCATCTATGATACCTCATCCACAGAGCAGTTTCGATTTGAATTTAAAGGCGCGTGGCCCGTTAGCTACCAAATTTCTGATTTAAATGTTAGAGGAGATGAGTATCAAATCGAAGAAGTCGAGGTTACCGTTGAACAATTAACACGGATTAAGCCAGGGACATGATTCAAACCGAGTTTGAATTTGATCTTCCCAAAGGATATCTAGATGGGGAGGGAAACTTACACCGTAAGGGGGTGATGCGGTTAGCACGGGCGATTGACGAAATCGTTCCTATGCGTGATCCGCGTGTGAAGTCTAATCCTGCGTATGCCACTGTGATTATTTTATCGCGAGTGATTTTGCGTTTGGGGGCATTAGATGAAGTCACTCCCACAGTAATTGAAAATTTGTTTGCCTGTGATCTCAATTATTTGCAACAATTTTATCGTCAAATTAATGAATTAGAACCTGAGAACCAAGTTAACAAAAGTTCTAGTCTCTCGGAACAATTTGAATCAATTTCATCTGATTCTGAGTGATATACAATTTGTAATTTTTGTCAACAATAATTATCTAAAAAGTACGTTTTGATACAGGTAATTAAGTAAAGGGCGACCCGATAAAATTGAGGGGATACAGTTGTTTATTTATGCAGAGGGTCGCCCCTACAAGAAAACGAAGGACAAATGACTAATGACCAATAACTATGGACTATACCTATTTTGAATTTACTCTACCCAAAGGTTTTGTTGATACCAACGGCGGTATTCATCGCTATGGGATAATGCGTCTAGTCACCGGGAAAGATGAGATTGTAGTTCACAAAGATAGCCGCGTGCAGCAAGAATCTTATTACCGCATTTTGGTTATTTTGTCTAGAGTTGTCACCCGTCTCGGCAACCTTTCTCCGGTTACACCAAAGCTACTAGAACAAATTTTCTTAGTAGACTTGATCTACTTACAGAACTTTTTCAATCATATCAATCAGCATCAGGGAGGATTAGCGCGATCGGGGGAATATTAGGCTACCCCTTGGATCGTTTATACCAAGAGGTAGCCTTAATTGCTTTTTACTTTCACTGGTCATTAGACGATATCCTAAACCTAGAACATGAAGAACGGCTACGCTGGGTTGGTGAAATTCGTCGATTCACAAAAAAAGGATAGCTACTTTGTTCATGGTTCATCGTTGATTGTTTTATGCGGACAAAGTAAAAACCATTCAATCCGTATTTACCCAGGTTTATCTTTGTCCCTTAGAGGTGGGGAATACCGTTGTACTGGCGACAAATAGTCCGCCGCTTCAGTTGTCGGAAATCCTGAAACGAATCCAAGGGTTGCAAAATGACCATCAATTTGTCCTCCCCTTGTCAGAAACCGCTGTTCAGGTAAAAATAGGGTCACAGTTGATTGAGTCTATCCCTGAGTTAGACCAAGCTCAAGTGCTTGTAGATACTGAACCACCATCCGATTATTTTGATGATCTACCTTCATTTAATCCCCTATTTGCTCAAGGTGTTAGCACTCGCCCCTGTCCCTGTGGGTCAGGTCAATTGTTTCAAGCGTGTCATGGCAGATTAAATTCTAACTGTCAATCGTCAACCGTGGAAACCTCTGAGTCATCATCATGAGTAATTCTCTAGCCATTGCTACCGTAACCGCCACTCTACAACGAATCGTACAGACGTCGATTCAGGACGATATTAGTGGGGCAACGGTGACCACACTACGACCTAATGAAGTGGGAACAGCGACTCCCCAAGTGGGTGTGAATGTCTTTCTCTACCAGGTTCAGATTAACCATGCGTGGCGTCAACAGGCTGAAGTACAAGCCCGCAGTCGGAGAAACCCAGGTGCTAAGCGATCGCAAACTGCCCTAGACTTACATTACATGATCAGTTTCTACGGCAATGACAACGACTTACAACCACAACGGTTGATGGGTAGTGTAATGGGTGGACTTAACGACTGGCGTACTCTGAAAAAAGAGAGGATTGAGCGGACTCTCCATGATTCTACTTATTCTTATTTATTAGAGTCTGACTTACCCGATCAGATCCAAGAAATCTCCCTGTGGCCCCTCGATTTGTCCCTAGAAGATTTATCCAAAGCCTGGTCAGCTTTTTTTCAAACCACTTACTTGTTATCGGTGGCGTATCGGGCTAGGGTAATTATGCTCGAAGGGCAAGATACAGGCAGTAGACCTTTGCCAGTACGCGCTCGTTCCTTAGATGGAATCGTTCCCTTTACCAATCAACCAAAAATTGATCGGATCATTTCTCAAGCTGGACGATTGGAACCCATATTAGCTGACAGTACGGTGTTAATTCAAGGAAACCATTTAAAAAGCGATATCACCCAAGTTTGGATTGGGGAAATGGAAGTTACCCCCAGTGAAATTACCGATACCCAAATTGTATTACCCCTGTCCTCTATACCCACTGATTCGTTACAGGCAGGAATGCATAGTTTGCAAGTGGTGCATCGTCTGGCAAAAGTGATGCCACCCACCTCGACTAATGGGAATGGTGCTAGTGGGAATGGGGGTCAAATGCAAACGGTGAATCAACCTCAAAGTTTTGTTTCTAGTATTCAGTCTAATGTATCGCCCTTAGTGATTCGTCCCACGATTACCAAAACCACGGTATCCAAAAAAGAAGTTGATGATGAAGATTTGCGGTCTGCGGAAATACGGGTACGATCAAATTTAACCGTAGGCAAAAAGCAGCGCGTTTTGTTAGCCCTGAATGAAATTGATACGAATCAACCTGCGGCTTATTTGTTTGAAGCGTCTCCTCGCCAGACAGATGTAATTTGGGTGTCTTTCCCGGTAGAACGGATGAAAGGAGGACGCTATTTAGTTCGTTTGTTGGTTGATGGTGCAGAGAGTCCGCTGATTGTGGATACTGAACCCGATAGTCCGACGTTTAATCAGTATGTGGGTCCGAGAATATCGGTTTAAAGGGTTGATTGTTCATGGTTCATGGTTCATTGGTTTTGACATCCTAAATTTGTCCTTGTTGGTTATCCTTTATGCTGGAAAAGACGATGAACGAAGATTTTATCAGACAAAAACTTAATCAAGAGTTGGATTCAATTAGTATTAACAAGTTGACCCAATTGGGGAATCAAGCGGTTCAGTTGGGGCTAATTGCAGGTCATGGTTATCACAAGGGTAAATATGAAATTCTGCGTCAGGGTGAAGCGTTACTGATGTCGCCTGATGAAGCTCAAAGTTATTTGGAAAAGTTAATTCAGGACGTGACATGAAGGTTCGTAGTAGGTACTTTAGTACCATAAGGGAGGCAAATATTGACGACAAACTTTCATATATTATTATTCTAGTAACCAAGCAAATAGGTCGCCTAACGTGAGTTGAAATTCACTGGCAAAAGTAGGAACCGGAAGCAACTCGTGGGGTTGGTCAAACACTTGGGGTTGTTGCTGTGGTAAATAGACAAATACCGTCTGTTCATCTGGATCAATCAGCCAACCCATTTTGGTTTCATACTGAAGACTCCGCAGAATCTTTTTAATGACTTTCGTGGCACTTTGATCAGGTGATAGGATTTCAATGATCCAATCGGGTGCGATTTCAAATACATTGGCAATACGACCATTTTCCTGGCGAGGAATTCTTTCCCAGGTAAATATGGCTACATCTGGCACAATTGATTTCCCGCCAAATGTACATCGCAGTTCGGGGAAAGCGCGGGCAATTTTTTTAGGCTTAACGGTAGCATTAATTGAAATAATCAGTTCCCCTTGAATGGTACTATGTTCTCCCTGTGGCATCGGTTTTTGGATAATTTGACCGTCAATATACTCGCTGGCTGGCTTGGTTTCGGGTAGCTTGATAAACTCTGCCAGAGTCAATGGTTTAGGGGGTGTCTGTAACATTTTCAGTGACCTAGAGTTACATTGTAAGTTGATAGTCTATCGACGTATTGAGACTGGTGCAAGATGTGAGTTATACCAAACCTGGACTTACTATCCCCTTCATAATTCAGTCCGCGCAAGCGGACTTTGTTTGTATAGCCGTGACTTCCTTTTCAACAGGGCAAAAAGGGATTTTCTTTAATCAACCGACGGTAAGGGGGGTTCTTCTTCCTTAACTCTGCGGATAGGAAGATTGGCAATTAACGCTGTTGCCCGTTGGTTACTCTCTAGGGTAAACTCCAAACCCTCTTGATCAATCTCCACATAACGAGACACTACTTCTAGGATTTCGGAACGCATTGACTCAATCATCTGGGGACTGAGATCGGCGCGATCGTGGGCAATAACCAGTTGTAGGCGGCGTTTTACTTCCGCTCGACTGTTACTGGCACTTGTCCAGGGAAAAAGTCGTTCTAGAAGTTCGCTAATCATGGGGTTTTGCATCCGTGGTGAGTGAGGAGTGGGGAGTGATGAGTTCAACTGCGGAACATGCGACGGATACGATTGATCAAGGTGTCATGTTCTGCCATCAAATCCAGGAAGGGAACTTTATCGCCTTCCAAACGCCGAGCAATATTGTGAATAGCAATACCGGGAAGCGTGAGATTTTCCGCCAGGGCTAAGGGTTCGCCCCGGTTACTGGAAACAATCACGCGCTCATCATCAGGAATTACGCCAATTAAGGGAATTGCCAGAATCTCTTGGACATCTTGAACCGACATCATTTGATCCGCTTGCACCATGGCGGGTTTCAGACGATTGACAATCAGGAAGATGCGCTTTATGCCTTGAGCTTCCAGTAAACCCACAACGCGATCAGCATCTCGCACCGCCGCAATTTCTGGCGTCGTCACGATTAACGCCTCCGACGCCGCAATGATCGCGTTACGGAATCCCATTTCGATTCCGGCTGGAGAGTCAACCAAGATGTACTCGTACTTCTGAGATAGCACAGCGATGAGTTTTTTCATTTGCTCAGGGCTAACCGCTTCTTTGTTCCGGCTTTGGGCAGCTGGAAGCAGTACCAATCCCTCTTGGCGCTTGTCTTTAACCAACGCCTGTTCTAAGCGACATTGCCCTGCAAATACTTCAATGGCGGTATAAACCACCCGATTTTCTAGCCCCAGAAGCAAATCTAAGTTTCTCAATCCAAAATCGGCGTCAACGAGTGCCACCTGACGACCTAATTTCGCGATCGCCGCGCCTAAATTCGCCGTAACCGTTGTTTTACCCACCCCTCCTTTGCCAGAGGTGATCACTATAATACGACTCATGAATTTAACAATAACTGGGTCTTAGCAAAATCAGCAGCTCTAGCAATACGAATACCTTGGGGTGTGACATACGCCACTTCTGGATAAAACTCAATCGGTGGCGTCTCCGGTGCCCTAGCCACAGCATCCGCAATTCGGAGTTGGGTGGGTTCCATTTTCAGAGCCATAATCCGACAGGAACGATTGCCATCAGCTCCCGCATGAGCTACGCCGCGTAGACGCCCCCAAATGAAGATGTCTCCGGCTGCAATCACTGTACCCCCCGGATTTAGGTCTCCCAGTATAACAATAGTACCAGGATGCCGAATTTCTACACCCGATCGCACGGTCATTTGTAAGTATAGGGGTTCGGTTAACTCCTGAGAGAGTTCAGGGGTTTGATGGAGAGAATAAGTTGCTGATTGTTGCTCGACACAATACCCGGCTGTCGCCGCAGCAACGGCTGTTTGGCGTCGGCTGGTGTACACCCGTGAGATTCGCAGCCCAACGTCGTTCAATACATCCGCGATCGCTTGTAACTTCAGTCCATCCAATAATTGGTCACCTGCCATCAGATGCACCGTACCTGGCACTTGCCAAAAGCGATCGCTTCCATGACAGCGATGCTTAAACTGCTGCCACAAATCAGCCCAACTGGCATCGGACATAGTTTCTACCGAGGGCAAGATAAGCTGTAGCCCTTCCTCGGTCTGTTTCAGGCGGACTTGAGACTGGCAATCCATTGCCATGTCGCTCTCGGCAACCGTTGACATAAATAATAGTTGGTCAGAATCTGAAGTCATGCAACCACAGGCGTTCTTATCGGCAAACAACCTAAATTAAACGACATCGTACCTTAAGCGCAAGTCTTGGTCGAGAATTTCTTCAAGGGTGTTCCTTCAACCTAGAACGTCCGACAAGTCCCCTGAGATGATTATAAATAATAATAAGAATTAGTTGAATTGGGGGTTAGAGAGACTGGGCTAAACGCTAATGTCCAGAGTCAAACGTTTTCACCAGTTCTCTGGTGGATATCAACATCTCCCCCCTTATCAGGTCTGACCTCTGTAGAGTAGAGTGGTATATTTAAGTCAGTGGTGGACTACTCACCTCTTGAACTGTTGAAGCTGGCGATTGTTCTACTTCATCCCTTGAAGATGTAGTGTTTTGTGTCAGACCCACTGAAGTAGCATAAACATCGGTCAGAGAGTTAGCTAGGTATTGCGAACTCTTTTTTGTGCGTTGAGCTACCATTAACAGCAAGTAAATCGCGACCAAATAAACAGTTGCCAGAACAGGAATAATCAAAGGCATATCAGTGTAAATCATAGTATGAACGAACAGCAAAGTTATGTAAGATTTCATAGAAGCTGAGGCAACGGTACTAGCTAACCAGGGCGCAATAAACCCTAGCACCATGAACCCCGGGGAAAACTTCCCCAGCTTTTCGGTTGCTTCACTACTACTGACAGTGATGTGTACAAGCCTTTCTCCAACTCAGTTGGATGAAGCTTGACAGGTTTCCTACCGGAAAGCTCCTGTTTATGTAAAATAGAGGACGACACTTAGTTAAACTACCCAGCCGTCATCCAAAACCTTGAGGCTATCTCTGCCTACCTAACGGCACCTTAACCTAAAGGTAAGGAAGCTAGTTGTCCCTACCATCTCGGAGTCAATCGGTCGATTAATCTTTTGAAATCCTTAATATTTAGCTTAACATAAGAGTTCCAGCAATTTCTAGGAATTTTCTTATCAACTTAATAAGTCGATACAATTCCAGGGAGTCCCCTCAGTCAGGTTATTGGTCAAACAGATTTCCCTACTTGGGACGCTTCGCTTAAAATTAAGGAAAGAATATGTAAACTTTCGTAACCTAATTTCTGAGTCGCCCAATCCATGACCTCAGTGACTTCCCTTTTTGCCCCTGTTGAAGCAGACCTCTATCTGCTGACCGAGAACTTAAAGAACCTAGTGGGTGCCCGTCACCCCATCCTCTATGCCGCAGCAGAACACCTATTTGGGGCTGGGGGCAAGCGGGTAAGACCAGCCATTGTCCTATTAATTGCGCGAGCGACGGTGCTGGATTCGGATATTACCCCCCGTCATCGACGTCTAGCGGAAATTACCGAAATGATTCATACCGCTTCTCTGGTTCACGATGATGTCGTGGATGAATCATCAGTCCGTCGTAATGTCCCCACGGTTAATAGTATGTTCAATAACCGCGTTGCCGTACTAGCTGGAGATTTTTTGTTTGGTCAATCTGCTTGGTATTTGGCTAATCTCAACAACTTAGAGGTGGTCAAGTTACTCTCCCAAGTGATTAAGGATATGGCGGAGGGAGAAATTCAGCAGGGACTGACGCGATTTGAAGCGAGTACCACCATTGATACCTATCTAGAAAAGACCTACAAGAAAACAGCATCCCTGATTGCCAACAGTTCCAAGTCAGCCGGACTGTTGAGTGGCGTCTCAGCCGAGGTAGCTGAAAATCTGTATCGCTATGGAAACCATCTAGGTTTAGCCTTCCAGATTGTTGATGATATCCTCGATTTCACCGCATCCACAGAGGTGTTGGGCAAGCCGGCGGGTTCTGATTTGATTAGCGGAAATCTAACTGCCCCTGTCTTATATGCTATGGAAGAAAAACCCTACCTAGAGGTCTTGATTGAGCGAGAGTTTGCCCAACCGGATGACATTAATCAAGCCTTAGCATTAGTGATGGAGAGTCGGGGTATTGAGCGATCGCGTGAACTGGCGGCTTACCATGCTCGTCTCGCCTTAGACAATCTGACGCCCTTGAAACCCTCACCCGCTACGACAGCTTTAGTCGAGCTAACTGATTACGTCCTGAGTCGCATGTACTAATCAAAGGGAACAGGGAATGGAATATCCAATTGAAAAGCACATCAGCTTAATGCAGCATGAAGGATGAAGCATTAGAATATCCTGACGCCTGTTGAAAACTGTACGAAAGAGCTACAAACTGGCACGTATCTGTAGGTTTCATGAACTGAATAACGTAGTTATTGCGAACTGAGTCTGGTCAAGGAGCGAGCTTTTTCAAGCTCCCGTCATACCCGTTAGGGTTGACGGTGAGTTCTTGACCCTTTGTCCTCGGCTAAGATGTGAATTCCGGTAAAACTCTTAAATTCCAGCTCCATCCAAAAATTGCTGAATCGCTTTATCTCGAAGTTGGCAGCTATCCGCCTTAACCATCGGAACCCGATCAGAATTCAAATCGCGCCAATTTTGCACAGGTGTCGATGACGGCTTTTCGCTTAACTCTGCCAACTTTTGTTCCAGGATTTCAATCCGATCCACTAATGATCGAATCACAGTGGCTTCAGAATCGGGCAAACTACCATGTTCTAGGGGATTAACTCGCACTCCAGAACGATAAACAATTCGACCTGGAATACCAACAACCGTACAATCAGACGGAACATCTCGCAAAACGACTGAACCTGCACCAATGCGGACATTGTTGCCGATTTGAATGTTACCGAGAACCTTGGCACCGGCACCAACGACAACATTTTCTCCTAAGGTGGGATGGCGTTTGCCACATTCTTTCCCTGTACCCCCTAGGGTGACGCCTTGATAAATAAGACAGTAATCGCCAACAATTGCCGTCTCACCAATGACAACACCCATACCATGATCAATAAAGACACCTTGACCAATTTGGGCGCCGGGATGGATTTCAATACCGGTCAAGCTGCGAGAAAACTGAGAAATAAACCGAGGGATGAATGGAATCCCAATAGTATGTAACCAATGGCAGAGGCGGTGAAACAGGAGTGCCTGTAAACCGGGGTAGCATAATAAAACCTCGAGCCAGTTACGAGCAGCGGGATCGCGCTCAAAGATGATGCGGAAGTCAGCTAAAAACGTAGATAGCACAAGCGAGTTAAGACAAACAAACGTAAACAACTCCTTGACTATCTTATCGTTCTTGGCTACTCTCGCACAGTCAGGGTATAGTTCCAGGCTTGATTAGGATTTATGGTTCCCACCCAAATTTTATACTCTCCTGCCTCAAAGTTTGAGCGGGTTACGCTAGGGTCTTGGCTTGCGCCCGTATCATCACCGCACAAGGCAAAGCCATTGGGTCCAGTAATCAATAATGTGGTGTCTTGACCGCCACTATCAACGGCAATCTGGAGCTGATTAAAATCTGCTTCTAAGTCTATGATGTGATCGGGAGTTTCTTCTGCATAACCTAGACAAGGATTATTTTCGCGATCGCGGTTCACTAGCGACGGCAATGAAAATGAACCCCCTGTCGTACCTATCGCCGCTCCCTCATCCGAGGAAAATCCGGGTGATAAGGTTAACGTGCCAAAATTGGCTGACTGGGATAAAACGGGTGTAGCCGTTAGCGCTATCACCATGGCTATTAATACTTGAGAACCCCTTTGTCGTAACATAGCTTAACTCTCCTGGAAACACTGATTGTGAACTTCTTTCCCTATCCCCCTTGAGTACCAGTTGATCAGACTGTCTACTCTTGTTCTATCTGATTTCCCGCTTATATAGTGTTGAAGAGGTGACACCTTGGCATCTGCCACACTCGTTTGGCTCTGGAGGTACTGTGCCTTTAATTATCTTGATTTCGCTGCTGCTGATGATGAGTTGGCTATTTTCAGAGGTTCTCGTCTTGTTTCCGGTGGATATCTTAAATTCATTGAAACCGTTCACCTCATTAACCCTGATTGTTGCCTTACTCGCTTTTTTGTGGTGCTTTGGCGAGTAAGATAATGGTAATGCCACTCAGCCCATAAATTAGGGACGTCAGTTTTGGCAAATAGAGGGTTGGGTTTTGTCCATTCCACCCATAAGTAAACTTTTGATTGACCGGAGGAGAATTTCACCAATGTTTCTTGATGAACTCACCCCTATCGTTAAAGAATTGTTCCAACAGCCTGTAGGATTCTTAGGCGGATTTTGTTCGGGAGTGTTTCGACTTAATCTTTCCGATGACCCCGTTAAAAGTTGGCTCGATCAGCAAACGGGTTCCACCAGCTATACGACGACTCCCACAGGAAGTGACAATGGCAGGACCAGTGGACCTCAATCTATCTCGATTGAATAAGTAGGTGGGGACAATTAAAGTTAACGGTGGGGATCGTCATTCGTCCTTCGTAAGGGTTTGAGGCTTTTTAACATAACTTCATAAGGTTGAGTTTATTTCCACCAACCTACTTAGAACTCCGATGCACAATCGTACCACTTAGCGGTTAAGCCGCGATCGCGTTCTATTCAGGATGTAAGCTAGATAACCGACCAGAAAACCATTTCTAGGTTATCATTAACGATATCTATAAGTTCAGTTCTACCTTTGGTAAGGTTTTTGGTTGGGCAGCTACATTCCTAGTTGATCACCCTGGAAACTAACCACGGATTATCAGACAAGACTTTAAGCTATTTGCATTTTCGAGTTTTCGTCTGTGGCTCTGAACTTTAGCCTTTCGTTCAGCCTTATCGATTTCAAATGACCATTTACATCGGAAACCTGTCTTACCAAGCTACCGAAGACGACTTACAAACAGTATTTGCTGATTATGGCACTGTCAAGCGAGTCGTATTACCCACAGATCGGGAAACAGGTCGAGTTCGAGGTTTTGCTTTTGTCGAGATGACAGACGAAGCTCAGGAAGAATCTGCTATTTCCCAACTAGACGGTGCTGAGTGGATGGGACGACAGCTCAGAGTTAATAAAGCCAGACCCCGGGATAATAATCGTGGTGGATCTCGCCGCAATACCGCAAATAATGCGTGGTAGCGCTCAAGCGAACCCTATTTAACGCTCTGTCAACTACTCACGGTTACTTCGTTGAACCGTGAGCTGGGAAGAGTCAGCTTCCTCTAAAAGTTGTCTACCGCACTTAGTTTTTACTAAGTTTGAACCAGAAAAAATTATACACAGTAAGGGACATAAAGCCTGATTTTGCCTTGTGTCCCTTTTCTAGTGCAGCGGGCATAAAAATACTTGAGCAGCTTCGTAGATACGATGAAGCAGGGGGAGCAGAGGGAGCAGAGGGAGCAGAGGAAGCGGGGGGAGATATTAGCTGTTCAGTTATTTCTGCCTTCTTGCACTAGTATTTGCCGTATTTGCCGCTACAACGTCAGGACTCTAACGTGCATTAATCTCCTAGACAAATTCCTAAACCTCTGGCGGTTTTCACCAGAGTCCCTTGGGAATCCACCGCTTTATACTGACCGATCGCGTCTAAAATCGGGACGCTGACAACCTGTCGATTTTGCCAGGTTACCATCTTATCATAGTCTTTGTCAGCAATTAAATCCACTGCCGCGACACCAAACGCCGAGGCGGTGAGGCGATCTAAGGGTGATGGTGTACCACCGCGCTGGGTATGTCCCAACACTGTCACTCGTGTTTCTGCACCACTTAAGGCGCTAATTCGATCCGCCAAATAATGACCAATCCCGCCATATCGACATTCACCAAAACTGAGCATATTCTGCACCACTTCCCCGGATTCCGTGCGAACCGCTTCGGAGACAATTGCCACACTATAGTTGTTGCCCTGTTGTTTGCGTTGTTGGATTTGCTGGCAGATTCGTTCTAGAGTATAAGGGATTTCCGGAATTAGAATAATATCAGCACCGCCTGCAATTCCCGCACTAATCGCAATATGACCCGCATCGCGCCCCATAACTTCCAGGATCATCACCCGATCATGGCTAGCGGCGGTAAACTGTAAACGGTCTAGGGCTTCGGTGGCAATATTTACCGCCGTATCAAATCCGATGGAACGCTCCGTAATCCCGACATCATTATCAATGGTTTTGGGAATCCCCACCAAATTTATCCCCCCAACTTCTGCCAGTTTACGCAGAATCGCTAAACTGCCATCACCACCAATCCCAATCAGGGCATCAAGTCCTAACTGATGATACCCTTCGGCAATTTCCGATGAGCGATCGCGTACTGTACCATCGGACATGGGAAATGCAAAGGGGTTGCCTTTATTGGTTGTTCCCAGAATCGTTCCCGCTAAGGTTAGCGCCGCATCAACTTGCTTGGGTTCTAGGCGAGTGGCTTGGGGAGGGCGCTGCATCAACCCTTGGGTTGCCCGATAAATGCCCCAAACCTCCCAATTATAGGTTCCCACCGCTCGGTGAACCACGGCTCGAATCACTGCATTTAACCCCGCACAATCCCCACCACTGGTGAGAATACCAATCCGTTTATGTTCTGCCATACTACTATCGTTTGGTTCGTTGAATCGGTTCATCCTAATTGTTCCAGACGCAGCATGCTACATCTGGAACAACAGACATGGCACGTCTATCATAATGTAGGGGCGCACCGAGGTGCGCCCTTTACATTCATCAATGTAAGCTTTGGTAGTTAATGTCTGAGTGGAGACTTCATAACGATAGCTCTCCCGTACATAAGGTGATAAATTTTCCTTATGTGTGTGGCGATTGGCTTGATTTGAAGAAAACCTAGCTTAATAGCTTTATTGGTTGGGTACCTAAAGTCAACCCAACCTACAAGCATTACACCGTGGGACTTTGGCTAAATTTATAATATTTTATTATCACCCTAAGTACGGGAGAGCCGATGGAGTCTCTAAAAATGGCTTTAAAAAAACTGGAAGAAACGGTTGACCCTAAAGCAAATTCAGATCAACCCGGAGCCAAGCCCAAATTATCATTGATGTTCTCAATACCTTATGTCGGAACTTCTCTATGAGCGGCACGGTAAAACAGAATCCAATTCAATTGGAGAAAAGGGGGATTTTGTAGAGAGGGAATCGGCTACAGTTGGGGAGATTTTAGCGCTTCAATGTTTCTGTCATCTGGCACAAGTAACCCTAACACCGTACCAAAGAACCGTGACACCGTACCCAGGAACCGTGACATCGTACCCAGGAACCATGACACCGTACCAAAGAACCGTGACATCGTACCCAGGAACCATGACACCGTACCCAGGAACCATGACACCGTACCCAGGAACCATGACACCGTACCCAGGAACCATGACACCGTACCCAGGAACCATGACACCGTACCCAGGAACCATGACACCGTACCCAGAAACCATCCATTAAAATAGACAAATAATTGTTGTGGAGAAACATCGCAACATGTGGAGAAACATCGCAACATGACCAGTTACATGCCCCGCTCAGATGCCGACTTTAACAATTGGCAAGCCAACTTTGTCACCGCTTTAACCAACTATCTCAGCGACTTAGGACTAACCGCAGAGGATATCACCTCAATTACCACCGCTCAAACTGAATGGACAACCGCATACAACAACCATATCATCGCCCAATCGGCAGCCGACAGCGCCCGTCAAGAAAAAGACGATAGCCGCCAAACCTATAAAACCGAATTGCGACGAGTGGTGAATCAATTGCAAGTGAATCCCCAAATCACCGACGCCATGCGCCAAGGATTAGGCATAACAGTACCAAAAAGCAGTTCCAGCGCCGTTGGCGTACCCACAACTCGCCCCCTTCCTAGGGTAGAACTCAAAGGGCGTTATCAACTTGAAATCCATTTCGTCGATGAAACCACACCCACACGCAAAGCCAAACCCAGTGGGATGATTGGTAGTGAAATTTGGGTAAAAATTGGTGATCCGCCGCCCACTGATCCGAAGGAATTAACTTTCGTGGCGTTAGATACAGCGACACCTTATGTGATGGAATTCAGCGGAGAAGATGTCGGGAAAACCGCTTACTTCATGCTACGCTGGGTCAACACCAAAGGGGAATCAGGACCTTGGAGTCAAACCGTGAGTATGATGATTCCCGGTTAAGATGATTTGCCTTCCGTATCCTTGGGGGGCTGATTCATTCTCAAAAAATCGCTTAGGCGCCAGGGGTTCAAACCCCTGTCTCATAGCTAAAGTCCTCTTTAGAGGACTAATAATTGGTGGTTGAGTCGTAGGCGAGACGACTTGGGCTATTAGGCAGGGATTTACACTACGCCAAATCTAGCATCACCCAAACTCGCGATCGCATCCAGAATCTCACAAGATACTTCATAGGGGGAGCCGGCTAAGATTAGGCGCACATCCTTAGAGCGTGCGGGTTGGGATAAAGCGAAAAAGAAACCTCTATTGCGATCGTTACTGAATGCCGTATAATAACTAAATTATTAGGACTGACGCACCGAAATAAAACCTCGCTGTTGTGAGCACTAAATCAGAATCACCCAACTGATTCTACCGTTACTGATCAGGCTAAATCCGTCAATCCTAAGTCTTCTAATCCATTCAGTCCATCGGAGATTAAAAAAATGTCTTTAGCACTACGTTACTTGTCCGGTTTATTGGCGTTTATACTCACAGCGCTGTGTCTTTTCCCCGCAGTTGCCCTAGCCGCCGATCCTCGCGCTCAATTCAATGGCACAGTTTCAGAGATTTTCGTCAACGACACCCAGGTTTTGCTGGTTGTCAGCGGCTCAGTTAAGGGTTCATGTACTGGAACCTTTGGACCTTACAACCTCACCTTTGATATTGCTGATCCTGCAGCCGATCTCAAATTCAAAATAGTTGAAGATGCGTTTCTAACTGGCAAGCGTATCTCTGGGATTGTTAAAGATTGTGGCTCAAGTAACATCAACAAGCTGTACCAAGTTAGCGTATTCTAAAGCTAACCCCTGCTAGAATCCATTTCTGTTCTAGGAAAATAGCGCCAAGGACAGATAATTGTGTAGAGACTCCGCCGCCGGAACGTCTCTAAAACAGTTCGTTTATCTTAATTGATGAGTCTACGGCGATAACGGTTGTACTGAAGGAAGTTCAAATAAATCTTTTAGACGTTTGATCTTTAAGCAGCTTAGTGTAAGCGATCGGGATTACCAGGGGCCAAAAGACAGCAGCAACAATTAACGTCACCCAGGAGAGGACTTTTTGTGGCTCAGATAAAGTCCTCATATCATCAGCCAACTCAAACCAAACGGTAAATAAATAAGCGGCTATTGTTGCGTAAATAATACCTACACAGTAAATCACTGATTACACATCTCCTACTGCAAACTATCACAAGTACAATATAGATTTCTGCTAATCCACTCAGTAAAATTAGCGCATCAAGCCTTAATATAAACATTCCTTTAGGTGGTAGACATCAGTATATATACGGAAATTACCTACGCCAATGGGCGTAGAAGGGAGAGGACAGTGCGATCGCTCAACTGGGGGATTGATACTCGCCGGATTTGCCACCCGTCTTACTCAACAGACGGATGGATTCAATTTGAATAGATTTCTCCAATGCTTTTGCCATATCGTACAGCGTCAGGGCGGCAACGGAAACGGCAGTCAAGGCTTCCATTTCTACCCCGGTTTCGGCTTTTGTCGTCACCGATGCCTGAATCTGATACCCCGGTAATTGAGCATCAGGTTGGATGTGTACCTCGACTTGGTGTAGGGGTAAGGGATGACACAAAGGAATCAAATTTGCCGTCTGCTTGGCTGCCATAATACCAGCTAGTCGGGCGGTGGCTAAAACATCTCCTTTCGGCGCATTACCTGTCTCAATCGCTTGGAATGTCGCCCTTTGCATCCGCACTTGAGCCCCAGCGACGGCTTGGCGGCGGGTAGCGGGTTTGCTGGAAACATCGACCATTTGGGCTTGACCCTGAGAATTTAGATGGCTGAGGGATGATTTTTGGGCAGAGTCTTGCGTCATTGGATAAAGATGTGATATTGTAAGTAATCGGTGAGTAAATCACTCACAGCTAGGGCTTGTAGCTCAGTGGACTAGAGCACGTGGCTACGGACCACGGTGTCGGGGGTTCGAATCCCTCCTAGCCCGTTTAATTGTTTCCATTTAACTTGGTCAGGGGAATTCACTATTTCCCCTGGCTTTTGATTTACATAATCATTTGCGGCTCCGAAATTTTTGTATAGCACTACGCACTAAGGTTAGGACATATCAAGAAAAATTCAAATCGCTCAATTTCTTGTAAGGTAAGCGTTTGTCTTTACTATTGCCTATTGCCTATTGCATATTCCACACCGAGCGTGTTACCGAGCGTGTTACTGAGCGAAGCCGAAGTAAGTCGAGGTAAGCAGAGGTGTTGCCTATTCCCTGGCGCGTAGCGCTATATCTTATGACACTACATTTTGTTTGTCAGGGAAAATGTGGCATCAAGGCATCCCGCACAAACGCCACGCCCCACACCCTGCCTACACCTCAAGTCGCTGGCGTCCTCAGATCCAGTATTTTAAACTAGGATGGGCAAAATATACGCTAACCATGCCGCTGGTGACAACGATCGCAATACCCGATGGTATCATCGGCACCCAAATTCCTTGGATAAAAATCACATAAGAGCAGCCATAGAGAACACTTAGCATTCCGGCTACTGCCAAGCCTAGTAAGAGAGGGGAACGGAAACGCCAACTGACTAGACCCGCCACCAAAGACCACGCCCCAATCCAAAGATATTCAGCCCACTCGGACCACCACACCAAAAGAGGTCGCTCATTCATCACAGCACTGAGAATTTGACTTGTCATCTGGGCTTGCAGAAATACCCCAGCCGTCTCAGGTCGGTTGCTTTTATTGTACGGAGTTGCATGAAAATCATGAAAGGTCTTATCAACAGTACCAATAAACACGATACGGTCTTTGACCAATTCAGGCGTTAATTTATTTTCCTCAAGTACCTCTTTTAACGTATAGGTACGCGCAATCGTTTCTACTGAACTCGTAGCCCGATAATTCAGTAACATTTGATAGCCCCCGGCATCGATATTCTGATACCCTCCACTATTATTTTTTAGGGTCGGGAAAACAACCTGACCAATCTGCAAGTCATTATTTGAAGTCAATTGGGCTGTAAAGCCCTCCTCTTCTAAGTAACGCAAAGCCATAACTAGACTCAAAGAGTTACTGATTTGACATTCGGATTGCTCAGGAGGTGCTAAACCCAGAAGATGACGACGGACAACGCCATCTGGATCTAACATCACATCACTAAATCCAACTCGTTCGGGTAAGGTGTCTGGATGGATATCTGGAGGAGGCGGAATTCCGGGATTATCGGTGGTATCTCCCACCTTACAGACGGTTATTAAACGCTTGTCTTGGCGTAAACGATTCGCTAAATCACCATATTGAGGTTCTACCGGAAAATCGCGATAGAGGTCTAAACCAATGACTCGCGGTTGGTATTGGGCTAATTTTTCCAGGAGTTGAGCCAGTTTAGCATTCGACAAGGATAACCCTTGCCGTTGGGCAGAGGATTGAGCTTGAACATCACCCCCTGTAATGGTAATCATCAGCAGGCGTGGGTCAGGACTTTCCTGTTGAGGACGGATTTGCATAAAGTGGTCAAACGCCTTCAGTTCCATAGGCTGTAGCACACCTGTCAAACCAACACCCATTGCCACGCCTACACCGGTTAGACTTGCCAACAGTTGAAGACCCCGAGATTTCCAAGATCTGGGTTTTTTACGCTGTCGTTGCCGTTTGTTGAGGTATAGCAGTTCAAAAATCGGCGCTTTGCCAATGCCCTTTAAGTAGTGATTGCCACGGGGAATAATGGTTAAGTCTGTAATTCCCGCATCGTGAATCAAATCTGTTGTCACTTCCGACAGCAGAATTTGTCCCCCATGGGCGAGTGAGGACACCCGAGCCGCGTAGTCAACTTCCTCGCCAATAAAATCATCACCGTCGGGTAAGGGACTCCCGGTGTGCATGCCAATTCTGACTTGTAAGGGACCCAAGGGGGTGTCAATGGGTTCACAGGTGTGACTAATTTGCAGTGCTACTGCCCACTGAGCTGCTTGAGACGCATTGGCGAAAACCACAAAGTAAGCGTCACCTTCGGTCTTGACTACACGCCCTCCGTAAGCCACTAAATTCGCTTCAACACGCTGGCGATGGGGTTTGAGAATCGTGTCAAAGTAGAGGCGATTGCGGGTAGTGATGTCATTTCCCTTTAAATATTTTTTGACCGCTGTGGAATTAACCAGGTCTGTGAACACCATGGTTACCACATGGTCAGATACGACAACTTGTTTATCGATTACGGGTTGCATCACAGATGAATCATTCGCTGTTGGGAAAGTAAGCACGCTTATGAACCCTGGCTGGCTTAACTTACTGTTTACATTACAGTTATCAAGAATTTGAAAATGAGACAGGAGTATTAAGTTAAGTAATGATGAAGACTTTGTAAATGGACAATGAAGACTTTGTAAAGTTTATATAAAAGTCCGGCAAATGTTTAAATTGAACCCTGATTGCCGCTTATCTGGCTTATAATGGTCTGTCTATTGCACCCAGAATACCGATTGATGTTAAAGGAATTACTGCTCGCAAACTTTAACGTATCTCAATCAGTTTTGCACAAATAATCTGTACTGGACATTTTTTAGTCTTGATCTTTTACTTTTCCCTTAAGTCAGCTAGACATTTGTATAATAGACTACACAAAAAAATGATGTCACTTTCTACCATTGCCTGAGTCCAATATTCCATAGCGCAATTTAAATGCTCAAATCCGCTATAGATAATAGCAGATATCAACAGCGGTTTCAAAAAGATAAATAATTTTAATAAAAATTAGCTGAAAACGTTAATTCATAAGACTTAAGTCATGTTTTGTTTGACCTGATCCAAGTCAATTAATAATTTTTTATGGGAGAAAAATTAAAGCACAAACGCCATTTATGGTAGGGGTACGGCAATGCCGTGCCCCTACAGGTAGCTTGAGGATTCTTAACATTTGTTAGTGCAACGTACAGAAGTTATGTCTAAGTCTTTAATACTGTCTAGTTTCATGAATAAAATGAGAAACAATTTACCCTCCTCGGCTCATCGTTCAACGTCCAAGGCGACTACAGAGGTAAGCGCCAATGAACTTTGAACCATGAACCCTAACCAAAAATCCTTAATCCCGGATTTGCACAGGCATAATCAGGTAGGTCATCTTTAAACCACCCAGAGGAGTGAGAATCACTGGCGTATTCGCCGCATTCATTTGGAACTGAATATCTGATGTAGATAATGCCTTTAAGCCGTCGATTAAGTACTTCACATTAAAGGCAATCTCGATACTTTCACCCGTAACTTGTGCTGATAGGGACTCTCTGGCACTGCCAACATCTTGAGTTTCCACGGTCAGATCAATGGTTTGCGCCTGGGCATCAATATCAAACTTGACGATATTATTCTTCTGATCAGCCAAAACTGCAATTCGTTCAACCGCACTCAGTAATTGACGCCGAGGAATAGCCACCTGACGCTGAAACTGACCGGGGATGAGTTGGCGGTAAGCGGGATATTGTCCCTCTAAGGTCCGACTGGTCAAGCGATGATTACCCCCTTGGAAGATAATTTGACCCACCTCAAACTGCAAGGCGACGGTATCGCTTGATTCAGAGAGTCCTAACATCCGTTCAAGTTCCCTTAAGGTTCTAGCGGGTACGGTTAGCTCAAAGGACGATATGGTATCTTCAGAGGCGGGTTTCTCTTCATCCTCTTGGCTTTCCTCACTGGTTGGTTTAGCGTTAAGAGTTTCCACAACCGCTAGTCGGTGACCATCAGTCGCGGCAAATTCCAGACTATCTTCTTGAACCATCAGATGCACCCCGGTCAGCACCTGTTTCGTTTCATCTGCACTGGTGGCAAATAATGATCCGCGCAATCCTTCAATTAAGGCTTCAACTGGGAGTTTAACCACCATTCCATCTTCGATTTGGGGGAGTTCGGGAAAGTCCTCTGAGTTCATTCCTCGCATTTTGTATTGTCCCGATGTCGAGGTTAAGGTGATCGATAGGCTTTCGGTGTCTGCATCACTCTCCGCTTCGGAGAGGGAGTCTTCGAGAGTAATGTCTCCCTCTGGCAAACGGGAAACAATATCATTGAACAGTTTAGCCGGAATCGCGATCGCACCATCCGCTTCGACGTTGGCGTTGAAACTGGTTTGCAGACCTAGACTCAAGTCGAAGGCGGTTAAACTCACTCGCTGATTCTCCGCATCGGCTTTGAGTAACACATTACCCAGTACCGGATGGGTGGGACGTGAGGGAACCGCCCGATTTACGAGAGAAAGATTGGTATTGAGTTCACTTTGGGTACAAGTTAGTTTCATAGAAGGAATCGTCAATGTTTGGCACAGCTAGAATTCTCGTCAAGGAGACTCAGGGAGATTTGAGTTGGACTCTACATGAGGCACAATCGTGGTTCTCTCATCTATCCAGAGGCAACTCTAGCATGGAATTCAGACCTTGGGGAAACTGTGGAAAAACTAGACTCAGATGATTGCCAATTCCTGAATTCTTCGTGTTTTAGGAACGGAGTCCTTGTGGAAAAGGTTGTGGAAAATGTTCCCTTTAAGCTTGGCTTTGAGTTTGACTTGCCAAATTAATGCGATCGCTCAATTGACTCAGTTTCTGTGCCACGCTGGGATCGCGTTCTCGTAGTTGAGTAATCTTGTCACAGCTATACATCACTGTGGTATGATCCTTGCCGCCAAATTCTTCACCAATTCGGGGTAAGCTCAAATCAGTATGCTGCCGCATCAGATACATGGCAATTTGCCTAGACCAACTAATTTCTCGGCGGCGTGAGTTTCCTTTTAAGTCTTCTACCGAGACATTAAAGGCATCAGCGACGGTTGTCACAATGATCTCCGGTGCAGCTTGTACAGTTGGGGTTCGCGGATTCAAAATTGGTGCAATGTTCTCGACACTCATCGGTACTCCCGAAATCGAGATGTAAGCGACGACGCGGATTAATGCCCCCTCGAGTTCGCGAATATTCGATTTATATTGAGTGGCAATATACTCGACCACCGATCGCGGCAACCGGATGTTTTCATACTCTGCCTTTTTTTGCAAAATTGCCATCCGGGTTTCCAAGTCAGGCGGCTGAATATCGGCGATTAACCCCATCGAAAAGCGAGAACATAGCCGTTCCTGCAAGCGGCTAATCTGATGCGGCGGGCGATCGGATGCCAAGACGATTTGTTTTCCGGCTTCGTGTAAGGTATTGAACGTATGAAAAAATTCTTCCTGAGTATATTCTTTTCCTTCGATAAACTGAATATCATCAATCAACAGCACCTCAGCCGCTCGATAGTGTTCTCGAAAACTTTGCATACTATCTTTGCGGATGGCAGCAATCAGATCATTGGTAAAATGTTCAGTAGACACATAAAATATCTTAGAATTGGGAGAGTTTTCCCACCGGAAATGCGCGATCGCTTGCATTAAGTGAGTTTTCCCCAAACCAACGCCCCCACACAAAAACAGGGGATTAAACTCCCGCCCCGGTGATTCGGCTACAGCCAAAGCCGCCGCATGAGCCATGCGATTATTTGAACCAACCACGAAGCGAGAAAACACGTACTTCTGATTTAACTCTGTGGGTTTAGGGAGTTGATGAGAGGGACGTTCGGTATCGGGGTTAGCCGCAACCGGAACCGACCAGGAAATACCTGTATCGCTGATTGTGGTGTTGTCGTTGTCAGTGATCACGGTAAGGTAAATGTCCACCGATTGTCCCAGGATTTCCTGCACCACATCAGTGATTGTTTTGATGTAATACTTTTGCAACCAATTTCTGGCAAAGGGATTGGGGGTACAAACCACTAAGCAATTCTGGTCGAGCTGCTGAGCGGTTGTTCCCTTGAGCCAGGTTTCAAACGTGGGTCGGCTGAGTTGGAATTGTAAACGCTCCAATACCTGTATCCAGAGCTGTTCGGGGGACATTTCCACGGGTATTCCTCTACTGTCGGTAATCGTTTTCTGTTCTCCTCATTCGAGCTATTGGCAAGATATTCCGGCGCACATTTATATCTATAGCGATTTAGCATTGAATAAATAGCAACTGTCCAGTTTAATTTCACCGCTTCTAAAAACCTAGACAAACCTACCCATAAGTAATTCTGTCTTGGTATAAGTCCACGGTGTAACTTTTGGTCGATGACCATTAACGCTTACGCTTGGCTGATACCCGGCATTGTTGCTCGATATCAGCCTTAACCAACGGCTCCCAGTTAGAGACACTATAGTAATCGTGTCTACGATTGACTACAGGGCATCGACCAATAAAATTATTAAATTGATATAGAGCGCTCCATACGTGCTTTCTCGGATTCACTCCGAGATAGGCGGACACAGAGCGCGGCAATCTCCGTACAGACGCGCCATGGCGCGTCTCTACAGTTCATGCCTCTTCTGGCAATTGCTAGGGCTGCCGCCACATCAGATGATAGTCCATACATCCGACTATATTTAACACAGCCTATCAAACTCGTGTAAGCTGGATTGCATAACTTTATAGCTATTCCTCGGTTGGATAAAATCGATGACAAAATTTGATAAAAACGACTGTATGCCCAGGCAGAAAGCATTCGAGCATATTTTTTTCCACGCTCTCGTAGTTGAGCTTTTTTTGTCGAAAAATCTAAGCTTTCGCACAGAATAGGGCAAGAAAAGCTCCTGGCTAAAGCTGCCAACTTTAAACAAACATCTACAATTTGAGCATCTTGTTTACCTGTGGGTAAACCTGACTGAAAAGGAATAGTTCCCTGAGCTTTTAAATTTCCTTGACCATCAACATAAGCCCAACCGATAGAACTAGGATTTAGATCGATACCCAAGGCACCATACTTAATTGCTCGGCTAACTTTCTCCACCGCGGCGGGCGTGAATTGAACAGCAACCACCCATCGATTCTCCTTTCTATAGAAGTGCCATGTTTTCGCACCACTATTGGGTAATCTATTAATCTGACGGGAGAAGCTGCCAATTTTTGATGTGACATATTTCCCAAATTTTGCTTCTAGACAATCCGGGACTCTCAACACCTCGGCTTCGCTCGGTGTTGACGCTGAGCGAAGTCGAAGCGTCAACTTTATAGTATCTCCAGACCATTGACAAGTTTGATTCCCATAACTTTCATCCTTGGAGCCAACAATAAAGACTGACCCTCTGGATACCTTCACTCTAATTTTTGCCCTCAATAGATGTTTAATTTGATTTTGAAGTCGGTGGATATATCGCTTTTTCTGATGCAAACCTTGACGCAAATGATGCCAGTTAGTTTTTCTCGTCTTGAGGTTTGATGATAAGGGGAAATTGCAGCCATTTTTGGAGGATTGCCAGTTCTTTTTTCTATAGAACTTCCGAGCCAAGTTAATTTTATTAGTGGCTCTGGCTACCCAATCTTTCCCTGACTGAACTCGTGATTTTAATTGCTTTATCTGTCTTTTTCTACAATATGTAGCTGAGGCAGTTTTTCCTTTAGCTAATGAAATTACTCCATTAGCATAACGCTTACTGATTCCGTATTTCTCTTGCATAAGACTATTCCAAGTGGCTTGATTAAATTTTATTTCTTTATTTAATAAATGGTTAACTGTTTCAACTGTTGCTTGATAAAATATATCGGACAATGAAGTTAAAAACATCTCCAAGTCGGTGAAACCGATGGGGTTAAGTTCATCGGCGGGAGTTGGCAAACCTTTGCAATAAGTTATCGTGGTCATAGCTTTTTAGCTACCTCCCTCAGTTCATCCACTATTTTTTTGTTCTTATGGCTTCGACTTCCATATAGACGAGCGGAAAATACTGTGATAATTTCTAGTACATCTGCTGCCAAGTCTTCCTCGAATGTACTATCATCAGAACGGTTGAGAATTATTACCTCGGTGCCAAAACTCTCACATAATGTGAAAATCAAATCCGAACCAAATCTCAGGAGTCTATCCTTATGCGTTAAGACCAGCCTTTCTACTTGGTAACTGGTAATTAACTTGATTAATCTAATCAGTCCTTTCTTTTTGTAGTTCATGCCACTACCGAGATCTTGAATAATCTCAAATTCCCATCCCTGTTTGGCACAATAGCTTTCTAAAACTAAAACTTGTCTATTTAAATAGTCTTTTTGGTCGTGACTAGATACTCTGGCATAACCAACGGTTAATTCATTACCCGATTTATTGCCAATTAAGTCAACAATATCGTATCGACGATGACCGCCAGCCGTCCGAGAAGCTCGTATTTTGCCGTTGAGTTCCCATCGGTGCAACGTTTTGACCGTCACACCTAGTAGAGTAGCTGCTTCTTGGGGGGTTAAACTAGACATTGCCTAATTATATCATAGAAAATTTCCAGTTATGTCACTAATTGTCTAGATATTTACGGACTGTTAGTTAACCCCATTATGACCAAATCCCTAGAAATCGCTCAGTTAGGTAATCCTATCTTGCGCCAGCTAGCTCAACCCATCGATAATGTTCAAGATGAATCGATACAAAAGCTGATTGAGGCTCTCAAGGCAAAGGCTGTAGCCGCTAATGGTGTGGGGATCGCTGCTCCCCAAATTTCTCAATCCTGCCGCTTGTTTATCGTAGCGTCTCGTCCCAATCCCCGGTATCCGAATGCGCCGACGATGGAACCGACAGCGATGATCAATCCACAGATTGTGGCTCACTCAGATCAGGTGGTCAAAGGCTGGGAAGGTTGTTTAAGTATTCCCGGTATTCGCGGGTTAGTGCCGAGGTATCAGGCGATTGAGGTAGAGTACACCAATCAAGAGGGTAAGCCGCAGCGACAACAGTTAACCGATTTTGTCGCCAGAATCGTTCAGCATGAATATGATCATCTCAATGGTATTGTGTTTGTAGACCGGGTGGAGAGTAGCCAAGATTTAATCACAGAGACAGAATATCAACGGCGGATTGGGGAACAAAGCTAGCAGTCAAGGCTTGAGTCGTTGCAAAATAGAAGCAGTTCTATCGTGCTTGTTCCCTAGACCATGCCTACTGTACTCGCGGATACTCAAAATTTAATTGCAGATCTGATCGCTCGCTATCGCTCTCGCGTGGATTACTTAGCGATTCGCTTAGAAGAATCTGAAGGAACCAGCATTATCGTGCGGGGCAATAAGGTAGAAACCTTGAGTGAGGGGCTTGCTATTGGTGGACAGGTGCGAGCCTGTTATAAGGGCGGTTGGGGCTTTGCCAGTTTCAATCAACTCTCTAGCCTGAAGGAGCGACTGGAAGAAGCAATCAGCGCCGCCCGAATTGTCGGGGATGGAGAAACCCTACTTGCCCCGATTTCGATCGTGCAAGATACTTGCCAACTCCCCCTAACTGGGACTGATCCCCGGATGATTCCTCTAACCGAGAAGAAAGCGCTGTGCGATCGCTACAACCAATTGCTCAAACGTTTTGATCCCCGGATTACAACAACCTCTGTCCGCTACGGCGATAGCCATCAACGGATCATTATTGCGACATCCGAAGGCACGCTGATTGAGCAATCTTGGGCAGATCTAGAAATGCGTTTCTCGGCTACCGCCCGTAAGGATGAGATTGTGCAGACGGGACGAGAAACCACCGGATCTCGCAATGGTTACGAAGATCTCACTGATCTGGATATGCAAGTACAGGGTGCGGCGCAACGGGCGGTTAATGCTTTGTCTTTGTCACCCGTTCGGGGAGGAGTTTACACGGTGGTTATTGATCCGATTCTCTCCGGTTTATTTGTTCATGAAGCCTTTGGACATCTTTCTGAAGCGGATATGGCGTATGAAAACCCCGATCTGTTGGAGGTGATGAGCAAAGGGCGTCGCTTTGGTCCACCAGATTTGCAAATCTTCGACGGTGCTGCCCCAGAGGGACATCGCGGTAGCTATTGCTACGATGATGAAGGAACACCGGCAACAACGACTCAACTGATTAAGGATGGCATTTTAGTGGGGCGTCTGCATTCTCGTGAAACGGCAGGTAAGTTAGGCGAAGCTCCCAGCGGCAACGCCCGTTGTTTAAACTACCACTATCCACCTATTGTCCGCATGACCAATACTTGGATTGAACCGGGCAAAACCCCAGTTAAGGATTTAGTCCGAGGGATTCGCGAAGGGGTTTATGCCCGCAACTGGTTAGGGGGGATGACGAATGGGGAGATGTTCACCTTTAGCGCGGGTGAAGCTTGGATGATTCGCGAGGGACAGATTGCCGAACCGGTGCGGGATGTTACTCTATCGGGTAATGTGTTTAAAACCTTAGGCGACATCGAAGCGATCGGTAATGACTTCTACTGGGATGAGTCAGGCGGTTGTGGAAAAGGCGGACAAAGTGGCTTACCTGTAGGGTGTGGCGGTCCTTCTTTACGAATTCGCAATGTTGTCGTGGGAGGTAGTCAGTAGCGTTGTTTCAGTCACTTGCCTTTTGTCCGTTGTTTTTTGTCCTTATCAATAGACAACGGACAACGGACAGGTGATATACTAGGGGCGCTATTGGCGATAAATGTGTAATCCTTGATAGGCGGATCAGGTGAACCATTTAACTACAGCTCAAGAAGAGCAACTTAAAAACATCGGAACCTATTTACAACACTGTAGAGAAGAGCAGGAGAAATCGATTGAGGAAATTGCTCTCAAAACCTTTATCTCCTTACGCTCGTTGAAAGCGCTAGAGGCTGGACGGTGTGAGGATTTACCTGAACCTGTCTTTGTTCAAGGGTTTATTCGGCGGTATGCCGAAACACTGAATTTAGACAGCACAAGGTTACTCCAAAGCTTTGCCACCGAGGTGGTATCGCAACCCTCTGATTCTCCTGACTCTCAAGCTAAACATTCTGAACCCACCCCGATTTCGCGATCGCGTCAATCTGATCGGCTCTACCGTCAACCTTTTCTGCTATGCATTGGCATTGGTGGAATCGTCGCGATCGGTGGATTGGTGTATCTGCTCACCCAAGTTCTCAAACCCCAACCTTCTATACCTGCTCAAGAGTCTCCGACAATTGAGCAACAGCTTAATCCAAACGAACCCACTGTCACCTCAACGCCTGCGCCGACTGTCTCTGATCCCAATTTCCCGGTTCAAATTACTGTAGAAATGAAAGGGGAATCCTGGGTGCGGGTTAGCGTTGATGGTAAAACTGAGTTTGAGGGAATTTTAACTGAGGACGATTCTCCCAAAACTTGGAACGCTAAAAATGAATTAACAATCCGCTCCGGAAATGCGGGGGCGGTATGGGTATCGTTGAATCAAAAAACCGCGAAACCCTTGGGAGAGATGGGTGAAGTAAAAGATGTAACCTTTACAGAATAGCGAAGGTGCAGGCTCCCCTGCGTTTCAACCGGGGGATGAAACCACTATTTTATTTGCCGTTCATTTCGTTCTAACCAAAGCCCGATCAACTTGTTGAAGCAAAGAGTCGCGAGTGGAGGAATTATCTAAAACCACATCAGCACGCACCACTTTTTCGGCGAGGGGAAGCTGACTGTTGAGACGGGATTGAGCTTGTTCAAGGGATAGGCGATCGCGTTCTTGAATTCGCTGGATTTGCTGTTCTTGGGGACAACTGACAACCCAGATTTCGGTCACTAAGTCTGTCATATTGGCTTCAAACAATAAGGGTATCACTAAAACCACCGTGGGAGACTCTAGGATATTGAGTTGAGACTCAATGCGATCGCGCACGTAGGGATGGATCTGTTGTTCTAACCACTGGCGTTCCTTTGGGTTCGGGAAAACGATCTCTCCTAGGCGTTTGCGGTTGAGTGTGCGATCGGCTAATTGTACATCAGAACCGTAGCGGGTAATAATCCGGTTCAAAACCGGGGAACCAGGCTGCACGGCGTCTCTGGCGTAGATATCTGCATCTAAAATCGGAAGCTGATAGGTATCGGCAAGATAATTAGAAACTGTCGTTTTACCAGTGCCAATCCCTCCAGTTAAGCCAATAATCCGTTTCAAGTTTGTCATTTGTCATTTGTCATTTGTCATTTGTCATTTGTAAGGGTTTAAGGTCTATTCACATAACTTAATATGTATCAACTTAAGCTATCATGCATTTAAATTGGGAATGGGTAGCGAGCAAGATGCAATGGGTAGCGAGCAAGATGCTCGCACTACAAGGATGAGAGCCATTATTGACATTAAGGTTTAAATGCCGAACAACTTAAGCCAGAAACCCTTACTTAATAAGTAGGGTCTGCTGTTGGGAGTATTTGAGTAAGGAGTAGGAGGAAAGGAGTTCAGGAGTTCAGGAGTTCAAGAGGAAAGAACAAAACGGTAGTGCGTTAAGCGAAGCCATGCCGCAGGCTTTGCGTCTCGCTCGCTATGATGCTAGGTTTTTCACAAATCCTATCTTATTTTCTTGCACTCCCTCAGCCGGAAAACTCCTGATAGTCCTTTAAATATAATGTTTTTCGACTTGTGCAGCAAGCCCTAAGTAGGGTGGGCTGTGCAACGCCAGCCTTAAATCAGTACCATTCATCTTAAGTTGACACGGATGACCGACGTGCGCCCAGAAAATCGACGTGCGCCCAGAAAATCGGCAAAATCTATTCCACAATTTTAGCTGGATCGTACCACGACATTAACATAACGGATACTTTTATTTTTCACTTACAATAAAGATTATCTATGATTAGGACAGGTAAAAATTGATAATGGCTCAGGTCTAGCTTTGAAAATAGCTTGATAGAATAACATTTGATAACTAAACGAATTTAAATCGGTTAAACTCAACCGACTCAGCAGATAGTCAGAAATAAATCCTAATATAAACAAACGCTGGATAATACGATGGCTAATTTCTGGTTCAACCTCTCCAGTCTCGACGGCACTAACGGCTTTAAAATTGACGGAATTTCCAGTAACGCCAAATCCGTTAACAGCGCCGGCGATATCAATGGCGACGGAATTGATGACATCATTATCGGCGATTTAGGCAAAAGCTACATCTTATTTGGCGACAGCAGCAATCGTAATCTCACCCGCAATGTCTCCAGTCTGGATGGTACTAATGGTTTTCTGATTGACGGTATCCGAGGAATCACCACCGTTAGCCAAGCTGGGGATATCAATGCCGATGGGATTGATGATCTAGTCATTGGCGGTGTTGAACAGAGTTTTGTCCTGTTTGGCAAAACCACCGGCTTTACTTCTAGCTTTAATGTCTCCAGCCTTGACGGAAACAATGGATTTACGGTTAATAACATTTCTGGTTCAACCTTTGTGCAGGCGGCGGGTGATATTAACGGCGATGGCATTGAAGACTTCATGATTGGTGCCAGGGATGCTCCCTTTGATGGGAGTAGTTCTGGGGAAGTTTACGTGATCTTTGGCAAGAATGGTGGGTTTAACTCCAGCTTAGATAGTTCCGCGTTAGATGGCACGAATGGCTTTAAAATTAAAGGAATCAACGCTGCTGATCAAGCCGGGACATCGATTAGTTTGGCGGGAGACATTAACGGCGATGGTATCGATGATTTGATTATCGGCGCTCCTAATGCTGACCCCAAGGGTAGCGATTCTGGGCAAGCCTACGTGATTTTTGGCAGGAACAGCCGGTTTAGTGCCAGTCTAGAACTCTCCAGTCTCAATGGCAGTAACGGGTTTACGATTAATGGCATTGAAGCAGGCGATCGCGCGGGCACTTCTGTTAGTGGTATTGGGGATATAAATGGAGATGGAGTTGATGATTTAATTGTTGGTGCCCCTGGGGCTGATCCGAATCGCAGTGGTTCGGGGCAAAGTTATGTCATCTTTGGGAAAACTGGCGCATTTAGTCCTAGCTTTAATCTTTCTAGTCTGGATGGCGTTAATGGATTTAAACTGAATGGGATTATCACCGGTGATTTTTCCGGTCATGCCGTTAGCGGTGCAGGGGATATTAATCAAGACGGGATTGATGATTTAATTATTGGTGCCACTGGGGCTGATCCGAATAGTAATAATTCAGGACAAAGCTATGTGGTTTATGGCACCAGTAGTGGCTTTGGGTCTAGTTTTGACCTGTTTAGTCTGAATGGCAGCAATGGGTTTAAAATTAACGGAATTGCCGCCAATGATCAATCCGGCAATTTGGTGAATAGTGCCGGGGATGTGAATGGGGATGGCATTGATGATGTAATTATTGGCAGCAATGCGGGGGAAAGTTATGTCATTTATGGCAATCCCGCCCCGACTTTGGAACCGGATAATATCAGTAATCCGGTTTTGGGATTTAAGATTAATGGGATTGCCTCTGGGGATAATTTAGGTCATGCGGTTAACCGTTTTGGGGATATCAATGGCGACGGGATTGATGATTTGATTATTAGCGCCCCTGGTGCTGATTCCAATGCCAGTAATTCCGGGCAGATTTATGTGCTATATGGCAAGACTAGCGATTTTGGTTCCAGTTTTGACCTCTCTACCCTGGATGGTAGTAATGGGTTTAAAATTAATGGGATTGCGGCGAATCACAAAGCAGGTATCTCGATCAGCAACGCCGGAGATATTAACGGGGATGGGATTAATGATCTAATTATTGGTGCCCCCAATGCCAGCACGAGTTATGTGGTGTTTGTCAGAAGTAGTGTCTTAGTCCCTAACTTTGACCTCTCCACACTTAACGGCAACAATGGGTTTAAAATTAATGGTGTTAGCAGCAATTATCGATCTGGCTTTTCCGTCAGTGCTGCTGGGGATGTGAATGGTGATGGCATTGATGATTTAATTATTGGGGCACCGGGTGCTAGCAGAAGCTATGTGGTATTTGGTAAAAGTAGCTTTTTTAGTGCCGATCTCAACCTCTCTACCCTCAATGGCAGCAATGGTTTTACAATTATAGGCCCTAGTAATTCCGGCTACTCTGTCAGCCGCGCTGGGGATATTAATAACGATGGTTTTGATGACGTAATTATCGGCTCCCTTTTAGGGGCAGGGGCAAGCTATGTCGTATTCGGCAAGAACAGTAGCTTGAGTGGCTTTGGTTCTAACCTTAATGTCTCTAGCCTCGATGGTAGCAATGGCTTTAAAATTAGTGGTATCGCCAACAGTGATAATTCAGGTTGGTCTGTCAACCACGCCGGGGATATCAACGGAGATGGGATTGATGATGTAGTTATTGGCGCCCCCAATGCTGATCCCAACGGTAGCAAATCCGGACAAAGCTATGTAGTCTTCGGCAAAACTAGCGGTTTTAGTGACAACTTCAACCTCTCCAGCCTGAATGGTAGTAACGGATTTCAAATTAATGGTATCGCCGCCGATGATGGCTCTGGCTTTTCCGTCAATAGTGCAGGGGATGTTAATGGAGACGGTGTCGATGATTTAATTATTGGCGCCCCCAATATCAATTCCCAGGGAAGCGATTCCGGACAAAGCTATGTCGTCTTTGGCAAAACCAGCAGTTTCAGTGCAACGCTTGAACTCTCCAGCCTCGATGGTACAAACGGATTTAAAATTAACGGTATCGCCACCGATGATCAATCCGGCTTTTCTGTCAGTGGTGCCGGAGATATTAACGCCGATGGTATCGATGATTTAGTCATTGGCGCCCCCCATGCTGACATCAATGACACCAAGGGTAGCCAATCGGGACAAAGTTATGTTTTATTTGGTCATAGCAACATCGGATCAAACGGCACCCTAGAACTTTACCAATTAATCGGTAGTCCTAGGGATACAGCCACTATCACTGGCAATCCTACCGTCTCAGTTACCGAAGATACCAATAGTCCCAATCTCACCGCCACGGGTGCTTTAACGATTACTGATCCGGATAACGGTGAAGACAAGTTTAACACCACTGTCACGCCCACAGTCGGGAATCTCGGCAACTTAACTATTACGGAAACGGGCAGCTTTACCTACACCGTCGCTAATAGCAGCGTACAATATCTCGGTGCAGGGCAAACCCAACTGGATAGCTTCACCGTTGAATCCATTGATGGTAGCGCCAGCCAAACCATTGTGGTGACAATTAACGGAATTAACGATACCGCCACCATTACCGGAACCAACACCGCCTCTCTCACCGAAAGTGAAACCTTATCAACCCTCACCGCCACCGGTTCCCTCTCCATCACCGATAGCGATACCGGAGAGACTAAATTTAACACCACTGTCATTTCCCAAACCGGGAATCTGGGAAACTTAACCCTCACCGATACCGGCACCTTCACTTATACAGTAGATAATAGTGACATTGCCTATCTCGGCACCCAACAAACCAAAACCGAAACCTTCACCGTTACCTCCCTCGACGGTACAGCTTCTCAAGATATCATTGTCACGATTACTGGCATCAATACCGGCGTCAACAATCCCGCCACCATCACCGGCATCACCACGGCATCCATAAACGAAGATAGCAGCAACTCCATACTTACCACCAGTGGTTCCCTGACTGTGGATGATATCGATACGGGAGAAAACTTATTCAACACCACAGTAACGTCTGCACCCGGTAATCTGGGCAGTCTCACCCTAACGGATACGGGAACCTTCAACTATACTGTGGACAATAGCGCCATCCAATATCTGGGTGCCACAGACAGCCAAACCGAAACCTTTACCGTTACTTCCCTGGATGGCACCGCCTCGGAAGACATCACAATTACGATTACCGGCGCTAACGATAATCCCACCGCCACCGATGAGACTCCCACCACCGACGAAGACACCGCTATCACCGGGAATGTACTCACCAATGATACCGATATCGACAATAGCGATATCCTCACCATCGCCAAACTTAATGGTACACCCAGGGCAGTCGGCAAACCCGTGACACTGTTTTCCGGTGCATTACTCACCCTCAACACCGATGGCACCTTCACCTACAATCCCAACAATCAATTTGAATTCCTCGGTGCCAATCAAACTGAGATAGACGGCTTTGCCTATACGATTAGTGACGGGAATGGGGGAACCAGCAATGCCATAGCCACGATTGAAGTTACCGGAATTAACAATCCTGCCACAATTACAGGTGTCGCCGCAGCCGCTGTTAGCGAAGATAGCGATACTCCCACCTTAACCGCCACCGGTTCCCTAACTGTCACCGATACCGATAGCGATGAAGACAAATTCAATCCTACAGTCACCGCAGCACCCGGAAATCTCGGCAATTTAACTATTACCGATACGGGCAGCTTCACCTACACTGTGGATAATAGCGCCGTACAATATCTGGGTGCAGCGGAAACCCAAACCGAAACCTTTACCGTAACCTCCCTAGATGGCACCGCCTCGGAAGATATCACGATTACGATTACTGGCGTCAACGATACACCCACTGCAGTTGATGACAATCCCACCACCGATGAAAATACTGCCCTCACCGATAATGTTTTAACCAACGATAGTGATGCCGATGCTACCGCTAGCTTGACAGTTGTAGATATTAATGGTAATCAGACGGATATCGGCAACGAGATTACCCTAACCAGTGGCGCATTATTAACCTTAAATAGTGATGGCAGTTATACCTATAATCCCAATGGTCAATTTGCTTACCTGGGTGTCAATCAAACTGCCACCGATAGCTTCACCTATACTATCAGCGACGAGCAAGGAGAAACCAGTAGCGCCACCGCCACGATTACCGTGACTGGGGTGAATAATGCGGCGGTAATTACGGGTATTGCCGAAGCCTCGGTTATTGAAGATAGTAGCACCCCCACCTTAACCGCAACCGGTTCCCTAACCGTAACAGATACCGACACTGGCGAAGATAAATTCAGTACCACGGTAGTTTCAGCACCGGGGAATTTAGGCAATTTAACCATTACCGATACCGGCAGCTTCACCTACAGTGTAGATAATAGTGCGGTGCAATATCTCGGTGAAGCGGAAACCCAAACTGAAACCTTTACCGTTAGCGCCTTAGATGGTGTCACTGCTGATATTACAATTACCCTAACAGGAGTCAATGATAACCCAATCGGGGGACGCGATCGCACTACCACCGCCCAAGATACCGCCGTTACTATTCAAACCAGTACCCTACTGAACAATGATCGGGATATCGACAGTGCAAAATCCTCTCTGAAAATTACTGGGGTTAGTAATGAAACCAATGGTACAGCAGTATTTGATAATAATAATACCCCAGACGATACAACAGATGACTTGATCATCTTCACCCCCAGTGATGGATTTAGTGGCAATGGTAGCTTTACCTATACTCTCAGTGATGGTAGTCTCACCAATACCGCTACCGTCACCGTGGCTGTCGGGAAAAATATCGACGGTACAGATAACGATGACTTCTTAATTGGTAGCGCCGGAAATGATCGCATCAACGGCTTAGGGGGTTGGGATCAAATCGACGGTTCCTTTGGCGAGGATATCCTCAATGGCGGTTTAGGCGATGATATTCTCAACGGTGGTTTCGGTGCTGATATATTTGTGTTGGCGCTAGATGGAAGTCTCGATATGATTACCGATTTTAATATCGGTCAAGGGGATAAAATTGGATTGACGGGAGGGTTAGAGTTTGATCAATTGACGTTCTCTGGGGAAGAGATTTGGGTAGGAAATCAAACCCTAGGGGTTTTGAGTTGGTTTGATACCACAACACTTACATCCGCGAATTTCATCGCAGTGTAGTGGTTATTTCACAAAAGTGAATCCGACTGGACTGACACAGCTAAAATTGTGGAATAGAGTTGCTTCGTAGTGAGGGAACCTCAGCCCTCTCCAGCTAGGGGGCGCGAGATAAAGTTCTCACTACAAACGTAGGGCGGGCGCACGCCGTGCGCCCCTACAATTCTAATCAACCATTTTAGGTGTGCCACGCCAGTAGGACTTTAGCGTAATTCATCAGAGAATGTCACTGACTTAAGTCGAATGGCACTGACTTAAGCTCAATCAGGCAGCTAGCTTATGCTTGAGAACGTCGTGGGGTTGTGCGATCCAGCCATAGGACTACATACATCTGTCGGTGAGAGAAAAATTCAGGTGTAATGTGAGTCAGGGCGACGGGAAAACATCAATAGCGCTTCGCGCTGGCGGAGCTTGTTTCCTCCGAATGTATCGCGCTATTTTTGCAATAGACAGTCTGCTCAGTGGAAATCCAAATTGGATTAGAGGATAAAAACACTCAAGGTCACGCGATCGCGTCCCCCCTCACCCGACAGAGGGAGCATGAAGTTGGCGATTACTCACTCTTGTTAAGCAAGACATGGTACAAAAGTCTCCTAGGCTGAAGTTGAAGAATGGTTTGCCTAGGAGATGAACGATAACTTGTTTCTACTATGCCTAATCGCGTCGAAATTCTCAAGCGCCAATTTACTAACAGTGTGGGACTGCCGTTTCGGGAGTTATTGCCGGAGTCAACCCTTGTTGAAGCCTTAGAAGCCGAAAAGATAGAGTATCGTAACCGTCTGTTTAACCCCATCGTTACCTTGTGGGCATTTCTGTCTCAAGTATTGGATACAGATAAAAGCCTGCAAAATGCTGTGAGTCGCATTATTTCGTGGTTGGCAGCGGATGGAGAAGCGATTCCGTCGTCGGACACAGGAGGATACTCGAAAGCCAGAAAAAGACTCTCAGAGAAATTTCTGGTGAGGCTATTAGGCAAAACAGCCCAAGGGCTAGAGAAGCAAACAACAACCGAAGACCTATGGTGCGATAGACATGTCAAACTCTGTGATGGTTCAACAGTTGTGATGAGCGATACCCCACTAAATCAAACAGAATATCCTCAGCACAGTAATCAAACACTTGGGTGTGGTTTTCCCATTGCCAAAATTGTTGTGATGTTTAGCTTGGCAACGGGAGCTGCTCTAGAAATATTGATTGCCCCGTTTAGGACAGGAGAAGTGACTCTAGCTCGCCAACTCTATCCCAAGCTGATGCCTGATGATGTCGTGTTAGCTGATCGTGCCTTTGGCAGCTATGTGGACTTGGTACTCATCCAACAATACTCGGCTGATGCCGTGTTTCGTAAACATCAGAGTCGTAAAAGTGACTTTCGACGGGGCAAAAAACTAGGGATTGGAGACCACATCGTTACTTGGAGCAAGCCCCATCGCCGTCCTACGGGCATGAGTCAGGATGAATTTGCCAAACTTCCCACTCACGTCCAGGTGCGAGAAATCCATCTACTAATTCAGCAAAAGGGCTTTCGCTCCAAAGAGATTATTTTGGTTACTACCTTACTAGATGCCCAGGTTTATACCAAAACCAAGCTAGCTCAACTTTACCAGTGGCGCTGGCAAGTTGAGGTAGATCTACGCCATGTCAAAACCACTTTAGGTATGGAGATGCTGCGCGGGAAAACTCCAGAAATGGTTCGCAAAGAAATCTATGTGCATCTTCTGGCTTACAACTTGTTACGAACCGTGATGTGGCAGGCAGGTAAACAAGCTGGAGTTTGTCCAGTGCGTATTTCTTTGCAAGGCACTCGTCAGCATTTAAGCCACTTCTGCTGCCAGTTCTACAAAGCTGGAGCTAAAAAGCGAGCAAAGCTTTACGACGCATTCTTGATTGTAGTGACTGACAAGCTTCTACCAGAACGTCCCTATCGCTATGAACCTCGACTCAAGAAACGACGCCCCAAGCCTTATGGCTGGATGCAGCAACCCCGCGACGTTCTCAAGCGTCAGCTAGTTGCCTGATTGAGCTTAAGTCAGTGCCATTCGACTTAGGCTCAATGGCACTGACTGGTATGCTGGTGGGCAATGCCCACCCTACGGTATATCAAGGGTTTTAGTTCCGCTTTCTTGATCGTTGTCGTTGCTTGATAGCGTCGCTCAAATTCTTTTCGAGTTAAGCGATCGCCATTTTCTAGGGGCGGTAGGTTGGACATTGCCTGGGACTGTTTAAATGTATGGGTTTCGGAGTTTTTGACCGCCATAGAACAAGACCTTTTAAGCGTTATTGTTCAGTATAGATAAATGTCTCTAAAGTCAAGAGAGATTCTCATACCTCAACATGCCCAACAAAACCCTACAAGCCCGTTTGGATCGCTTTATCCATGCCCCCCAAACTGAACTGGCGCTAATCGTTCTCATTCTGCTTTCTGTAATTCTCGTGATTGCGGAAGTCACGCTTGATAATAACACTCAAGCCTATAAACTTGTCTATCTGACTCAAGAACTACTCACGGGCATCTTTATTATCGAGTTGACAATTCGCTATTTTGCTGCTAAAAATAAACGCCGTTTCTTCCGCCACTATTGGTTAGATATTATTGCCGTATTGCCCCTATTGCGAGCCTTTCGCCTGTTGCGGGTATTGCGCCTCCTACGACTATTGCGAGTGGGAATCCTACTCAATCAGAATTTAAATCGTCTTGGCTCTACCTTAGCCACGAGTATTGGTGTCCAGATTGGCGTATTGCTGGTTGTCGGTTTAATTATTTTAGTCGGCGCGATCGCGATTCACTTGCTAGAGGGGTTTACCAATCCGGATTTCGCCTCTGTGAAGGATTCCCTCTGGTGGAGCTTTTTTACCCTTGTATCCGGAGAACCCATCGGCGGCGAACCTCAAACCGATGCGGGGCGATTGGTTACACTCATAGTAATCCTGGGTGGCTTGACGATGTTTGCCATGTTTACGGGTGTCGTTTCCGCCGTCATGGTACAACGATTGAGAACAGTGATGGAAATTAAACACTGGGAATTGGACGAACTACGCGATCATATTGTTATCTGTGGCTGGAATCGCAGTGGACATCTGCTGATTGAGCAACTGCAAGCCGATCCCAGTTTAAAACACCATCCGATTGTGGTGGTTGCTGAATTTATCCAAACTCCGGAGCGAGAACTGAAACATGTTAATCGTTCCCAAATTTATTTCTATACCGGAGATTACACGACAATTGATGTCCTAGAAGCGGTGGGAATTTATCACACCTCACGGGCTATTTTGTTGGCAGATGCTACCCATCCGCGCAGTGATCAGGATCGGGATGCACGAACTGTTTTAGCGGCATTAACGATTGAAAAACTCCATCCGGGTATCTATACCTGCGCTCAACTTCTTGATGGCAAAAATAATGTGCAACTGCGAGTAGCGGGAGTGGAAGATGTGATTGTGGCGGATGAATTGGCGAGTCATTTAATGGCGACTTCAGTGCGAAACTGGGGTTCTGTGGATGTGTTAGCGGAATTGCTCACTGTGCAAACGGGGAACCAAATCTATAAAATTTCCCTACCCCAGCAATGGAATGGTATTTCATTCTGGAATGCGGCTCAATGGCTAAAAGAGGAGCTAGATAGTATTTTAGTTGCTGTGGAACGGCAAACTCAGGGGCGTCGAGAGACTCTGGTTAACCCAGCCAAAGATGAACAACTCATGTTGGGCGATCGCTTGGTTGTGATTGCTCGCCACCAGCCCCAAATTGAGAGAGTTCTTAAGGCTAAAAAGCAATAGATCTCAAAGAAGGGCTAAAGCCCTTACTACGAACTACGCACTACAAACTAAGAATAGAAGCCCACAGCATAATCTCCGATTTGCTGTGGGAGGATGTCACCCGAAACGTCCGCTTACATAGTCTTTCGTGGCTTCCTCCTTGGGATTTTGAAAGATATTTTCGGTTTCGTCGTACTCAACTAAATACCCCTGTTTTCCACCCTTTTCTGTGGCTCTGGCATTGAAGAAGGCGGTCATGTCGGCAACCCGTGTGGCTTGCTGCATATTGTGCGTCACAATCACAATACTGTATTTTTGTTTCAGTTCGTGCATTAAGTCTTCAACCTTGAGGGTGGAAATCGGGTCAAGAGACGCACAAGGTTCGTCCATTAATACCACATCCGGGTTAATAGCGATCGCCCGGGCAATACATAACCGTTGCTGTTGTCCCCCAGATAGGGACATCCCGTTGGTTTTCAGCTTATCTTTGACCTCATCCCATAAAGCGGCAGCGCGTAGGGAGTTTTCCACTAATTCATCTAGATCCCCTTTATAGTTATTTACCCTGGCACCATAAGCAATGTTGTCATAAATTGTTTTAGGAAATGGGTTGGGTTTTTGGAACACCATACCAATCCGCCGTCGTACTTCTACCGGATCAACACTTTTGTCATAAAGGTCTTTCTGGCGATAGTAAACCTTACCCTCAATGTGGAATGAATCAATTAAATCGTTGAGACGGTTGAAGCAACGAATCAAGGTACTTTTACCACAACCCGAAGGACCGATAAAAGCCGTGATCCGGTTTTTGGGAATTGCCATAGACACCCCTTTGACCGCTAAAAATTTTCCGTAGTAAATATCTAGGGTTTCTGTGCGTAAAACCGTTTCTGTTGATTGTTCATTACCTTGATTCGGACTTGCTACTTTTTGATTAGATTCCATAATAATTTTTCCTGAATTTTGGGTTGCATTTGGATACAATAAGTTGGTTTTCATGTTTAGACGTTGAATTTCAATCTCCCCTTGGAAATGGATAGATTAATCAGGTAATCCATAGTTCAATAAATGCTTTTCCGAGTTGCCCAACGAGAAATTACACTGGTTAATAAGACCAAAGCTACCAGGAGTAAAGAAGCCGCCCAGGCTAGTTCTTGTTGATCAGAAAAAGGCGAGGTGGCAAAATTGTAAACTAACACGGCTAGCGAGGGAGTTGGTTGACATAGTCCTGAGGGCCAAAAGAAGGTGAATAGAGCCGTGAAAATCAGCGGGGCGGTTTCCCCAGCGGCGCGAGCAACTGCCAAGGTGGTTCCCGTCAGGATGGCGGGTAAAGCGGCAGGAAGAACCACTCTCAATACCGTTTGATATTCCGAAGCTCCCACACCCACAGACGCCCAGCGCACATCCTGAGGCACAATTTGTAAGGCTTCATCGGTGGTTCTGATGATAATCGGTAGCATCAATACCGCCAGAGCTACGCCTCCCGCCAATGCGGAAAAACTACCTGAACAAGGGACGAACCCAGCTCCAAGCACGATAATCCCGTAAGCAAATATTCCAGCAATAATTGAAGGGACACCACTTAAGACGTTAGTAGCAAAGCGAATCCAGCGAGCAATTGGACCCGAACTAAATTCAGATAGATAAACGGCAGCTAAAACCCCAATGGGAACACTAATCAGCGCCCCAATTGCGATGACAATCAACGTCCCCACAATCGCATTGCCTACACCGCCACCGGATAAACCCGCTGCTGGGGGTAACTCGGTAAATAAGTCTAAGTTCAGGCGGTTAAACCCTTTGATGATCACATAGATAATTACCGCAAATAATGGGATTAAGGCAATAACCAGACAAGCTCCGGCTAAGATGGTCATGATGATCCCAAACAGCGATCGCCCACTCGTGTAGGAACGGGTAAAACTGTGAGTGGGAAAGTCTTCAGCTTGTTTATCGGGGAGATTCTCGGACATAAAATTTTCAGGTTTTGATCCTTCACTTCACTTTTTGGGCATGGCGCATGAGTTTTAACTGAACTTAAAATTTCTTCACTTGGCGTACAATCAACTCCGCCAGAATGTTCACGATTAGAGTTAAGACAAATAACACGAATCCGGCATACATTAACGCCGCCACCTGCAAACCTGAGGCTTCGGCAAATTGGTTAGCCAATAGGGAGGCAATCGTATTAGCGGGGGCGAGTAGAGAAAAATTAAGTTGATTGGCATTACCAATCAGCAAGGTGACTGCCATAGTTTCTCCCATGGCTCGACCTAGCCCTAACATTATGCCACCAACAATGCCCGAAAATGCCGCCGGAATCAGAACTCGAAAGATGGTTTGCCAGCGAGTAGCCCCTAACCCTAGAGACGCTTGTCGCAAATCTGGAGGTAGAGATGCCAAGGAATCGCGAGAAATTGCCGTGATAATCGGCAAAATCATAATCGTTAAAATAATTCCTGCCGGAAACATCCCCACCCGCGTGGGTTCTGTACTAAACAGGGGAATCCAGCTGAAGTTGTTATGCAGCCACTCCTCAAGCGGAATTAGGATTGGCACTAAAACATAAATACCCCATAGTCCGTACACCACACTGGGAATCGCCGCTAACAGTTCTACCATAAATACCAACGTCAGCCGCGCTGATTTGGGCAGAAAGTCTTCGCTCAAAAAGACGGCGGTGCCAATTCCCAGAGGGACAGCAAAAAATAGTGCGATCGCGGAACTCACCAGCGTCCCATAGATCATGGGGAGCGCCCCATATTCATTTTCTACGGGATTCCAAGCGCTGTTGACCAAAAAATTCAGACCGAATTCTCGGATCGCAGGTAAGGCTTCTATGCCCACCGTGATCGCGATGAAGATTAAAATACCCGCGACTGACAGCGCCAAAATGCGAGCCAGCCAAACAAACCCCCGATCTATCGTTTTTTCACCGACAGATCGTTGGGGGAGGACTGCTGAATTGGACTCAGCTTGTGTAGTCATAATTGAATAGAGTGAACCGATATTAGAAAATTAAAGGATACCAGTGAACCGATCAAACCTAGGATCTGAAGCAGTGAAGCAGATGGGAAAGACGCTTGGTGATCTTCCCAGAAAACGGGTTGTGTGGGGGGACGGGTTTCACGGTTATCGTTGCTTCTTTTCAACCCGCCCCGACTGAGTGGAAGAACTTTAACTCCCAACTCTCTTATCTCTATCCGTTTCTGTGAGGCTATTCACTCACCTCAATGTCATACTCGTCGCTAATCACATCAGCTGCCTCTGCCACTTTTTCCCGCACATTGGGCGGCAGTTTCACATAGCCTAACTCTGGGGCAATTTCTTGACCTTCGGTCAACATATACTCAATTGTTGCTTCTATGGATTTCGCCGTCTCCGGATCATCATACTCTTGGTAAGCCAAAAGCCAAGTATAAGTAACAATGGGATAGGATTCCTCGCCTTCAGGATCAGAAATAAATGCCCGCAGATTTTCCGGTAATGTAACCGCTTCTAAGGTTTTAGACGCCGATTCATCACTGGGCGTGACAAAATTACCCGATTGGTTTTCTAAAGCAGCAAAGTTAAGGTCATTATTCTTGGCGTAGCCGTATTCAACATAACCGATCGCACCATCGGTTTGTTGAATCTGAGCCGTAACCCCTTCATTTCCCTTTGCGCCAACCCCGGTGGGCCACTCGACGGTTTTGCCTTCGCCAACTTGCTCTTCCCACTCCGGACTAATCGCACTCAGGTGTTTTGTAAAGACACCTGTGGTACCACTGCCATCGGAACGATGAATCACGGTAATCGACTGATCGGGCAACTCTACACCTTCGTTTGCCGCCGCAATTGCTGGGTCATTCCAGTTGGTAATATTACCCAGAAGAATATCCACATACACATCCCGTGGCAGTTTCAATTCTTCTACACCTTCTAGGTTGTATGCCAGTACGATACTACCCGCTGTCATCGGCAGCATCAGAACACCTCTATCGACTTCCGCGATTTCTTCATCCTTCATTGCCACATCACTAGCGCCGAAGTCTACCGTACCTTGAGTAAACTGTTCCACACCAGCACCACTGCCGACGGATTGATAGTTAACCTGCAGTTTGGGATATTGACTGTTGAGTTCTTGGAACCAACGCTGATAGATCGGGGCGGGGAACGATGCACCAGCACCGGTTAGCGCTACAGGTTCAGCGAGGGCGAGTTTGTCATCACCCGCACCCATGTCAGTTTGATCGGTTTCTCCACCTGTGTCAGCCTCTTGCTGCCCTCCACACGCCGCTAAGCTAACGGCTAGAACTAGCACAGAAACTGAACGAACTAAACGAGCTGGATTGATGAAAGCGAGACGGAACACCATTTGACTAAGCCTCAAAGACAGTTACACTATGGGAAGTCTCTTGCAGGATACTCCTCATTCGTAAAGGGAAGGTTAACAAGGTGGCAATTGAATTTCCGTAGGGGTTTGGTGCCCAAACCCCGGTTATTAATTTGATTCCTCATGACACACCGAGCGAAGCGATGTCCTGAGCCTGTCGAAGGGTCGAGGTGTTCCCCGTTCCCTAACTTGGTATAAGACAGAATGTCGGATATACGGTATAGTGTTAAGTCGCGGTTCTATCGGTTGTGACATTACAACCAAACCGTCGAAGTGCAAAGCGAGGGTCTAAGCGTCAACTACCGCACACCAACCCTGATCGGGTATGGTGTGGACTTGAATAAAGTCTGTTGACCAGACGGCTCACCTCGACTTCGCGGGCGTGAGCGGAGCCGAACCGAGCAGCCGTTAAGACTAAGAGTTAAAGTTCGTACCTTGGGATGCGTGCCAGTTCCAAGCTCTACAACTGGGTAATTAAACAGGTCATTCGGAAAAGCCAGTGTTACTCAGAAAGTACCGAGTCTTAACCTCGTCGAGGCAAACTTTACCAGTAATGAGAGTCTCAAAGTAATGCGAGTTTTCGTACTAGATAAAAAATTGAAACCTCTTGACCCCTGCCACCCTGCCAGGGCAAGAGAACTACTGAACAAAGGAAGGGCTAAAGTATTTAAACGCTATCCATTCACTATTGTTTTACAGGATAGAGTTATTGAAGATTCAGTTACTCATTTTCATAGAATCAAAATCGACCCGGGTAGCAAGACTACTGGAATTTCGGTTGTCCAAGAGGAGACAGGGCGAGTTACAAACGCCTTGGAAATCTCTCACCGAGGGCAGCAAATTAAAGACGCTCTTGATTCACGCTCTTCATTGCGAAGAGGAAGACGTAATCGTAAAACCCGTTACCGCAAACCTCGTTTCTTAAACAGAACCCGTAAAGAGGGATGGTTGCCACCATCTCTTGAAAGTCGCATTGCCAACATTGAAACTTGGGTGAGGCGAATCAGGAAACTTTGCCCAATTACCGCTATCTCTCAAGAGCTAGTCAGGTTCGATTTGCAGCATAAGCAAAACCCTGAGATTAGCGGGATAGAGTACCAAAGAGGTGAACTGTTCGGTTTTGAGGTCAAAGAGTATTTACTCGCCAAATGGAACAGAAAATGTGCTTACTGTGGCATTGAAAATGTACCTTTTGAGATTGAACATATCCTCGCCAAAAGCAAGGGAGGTTCAAATAGAGTCAGTAATCTTTGCCTGAGTTGCCATTCCTGTAACCAAAATAAAGGGAACCAACCTATTGAGGAGTTTTTGAAGAGGGAGCCTGAAGTTCTGAAACGAGTTCTAGCTCAAGCCAAAGCACCTCTTAAGGATGCCACTGCCGTTAATGCTACTCGCTGGGAACTGTACAGAAGACTTCAATCAACGGGTTTACCTGTAGAGTTAGGTTCTGGGGGTTTGACAAAGTTTAACCGTCAAACCCGAGGAATTGAGAAAACTCACGCTTTCGATGCAGCTTGTGTTGGTGCTTCAACGCCTGAAAAACTTCTTCTCAACGGAATTAAACCTTTGATTATCAAAGCCAAAGGTCACGGAAGAAGGCAACGTTGCGGAACCAATAAATTTGGTTTCCCAATTCGCCATGCTCCGCGAGAGAAGTTTTTCTTATGTTTCCAAACCGGAGACTTGGTGACAGCAAATGTCCTAACTGGAAAATATGCAGGAACTTACACAGGTCGAATCGCTATTCGATTCAGACCGAGATTCAAGTTAACCACAGGAGGTAAAAGCTTCGACGTGCATCCGAAATATTTAAAAACCATTCACAAGGCTGACGGCTATGAATATGCATCTTGATTTATTTGTTGGCGGCAATTCCCCAGACGCTGACCGTTCAGGTACAGACGTCCGCCCCCTTGCCGCAATTATGATGGTTCAAACGCCATTACGACAGTCTGACAATTCACTCCATCCGGATACGGCGAATTCCTCAGCCTCCGTACCCACCTCAGTGCGAGACTGGCTCAACGCTCTCGCCCAACGGATTATCGCAGGCGATCGCATCAATCGAGAGGAAGCGCTGAAACTGACGCAGATAGAGGGACAAGATAATATTCTGCTCCTGTGTGAAGCCGCCGATCAAGTGCGCCAAGCCTGCTGCGGTAACACCGTGGATTTATGCAGTATTGTGAACATTAAATCCGGTAGCTGCTCAGAAAACTGCGGCTTTTGCGCCCAATCTGCCCATCATCCAGGAAAGGATTCCCCTATTTACGGACTCAAATCCCCAGAGGAAATACTGGCACAAGCCAAAGCCGCCGATGCAGCAGGGGCAAAGCGTTTTTGTTTGGTAAGTCAAGGGCGTGGACCGAAATATCAATCCCCCAAATCCACAGAATTTGAGCAAATTCTGGAAACCGTTCAGCGGATTATTAGTGAAACCGGGATTAAGCCCTGCTGCGCCTTAGGCGAAGTGACACCAGAACAGGCACAGGCACTCAAGGAAGCTGGAGTTACCCGCTATAACCATAACTTAGAGGCATCGGAGAACTTTTTCCCGGAAATCGTCACCACTCATCGTTGGCGCGATCGCGTCGAGACGATTAAGCATCTGAAAGCGGCGGGAATTCAAGCTTGTACGGGTGGCATTTTGGGAATGGGAGAAACCTGGGAGGATCGGGTAGATTTAGCCCTAGCCTTGCGGGAATTAGAGGTGGAATCTGTCCCCCTGAACTTGCTGAATCCCCGTCAAGGAACGCCCTTGGGAGAACAGACAAAACTTGATCCATACCAAGCACTAAAGGCGATCGCGATTTTCCGGCTGATTTTGCCCGAACAAATCATTCGCTATGCTGGCGGACGAGAAGCGGTGATGGGCGAACTCCAAGCCTTGGGATTGAAAGCCGGGATTAATGCCATGTTAATTGGTCATTACCTAACCACTTTAGGACAGCCACCAGAACACGATCATGCCATGTTAGAGTCATTATGCTTAACCGGAGGCGAAGCACCGCTTCCCGGAGAGCATCAATCCCAGCAAGTATAGAGGGGGAGTTAAGGACGATTCGCGTAAAAGTGTCTGCTCCCCATGAACTCGTTTGGGCTTTAATTGGCTTATTACTGACTATCGGTGGCACCTTTTTAGAAGCCTTCGTGACAAATCCGCCCTGGGATTGGTCAAGCCAAGGAATTCAGCCCATTTCCTTAGGCGTTACCTGTCAGATTGGGGCGGTTCTACTTGTTGGGTGTTTAGGTGGAAAAAATGCAGGTGTCCTGTCTCAAATTGCTTATGTGGTTTTAGGTTTAATTTTACCGGTCTTTGACCAAGGCGGGGGTTTAGACTATGTAATAAAACCCATGTTTGGGTATTTATTAGGATTTATTGCGGGAGCCTGGGTTTGTGGTTTTTTGGCGTTTCGTCTGCCTTTGCGATTAGAATCCCTAGGGTTTAGCTGCTTATGTGGTTTATTCACAATCCATATTTACGGAATAGGCTATTTAACGATTTTTCATCTTATTTTGAACATGACAAGTAGGGATGGTTTATCGTTGATGGATACTATGTTGAAATACTCGATTTATCCTTTGCCAGGGCAGTTAGCCATTGTTTGTGCGGTTACAGTTGTAGCGTATACCCTGCGGCATTTATTGTTTTATTAGTCATTGGTCATTGGTCATTGGTCAAGTAATTCTCTCATTCAAAATTTAATCAGGGCGGGTTTTGAAAAAATATTAATCATCAATAGTTTGTGCGACAGTCCCTAAACCCGCCCCTACAAACCAGGTTCCCTGAGCCAAGCGAAGGGTCAGATCTTTTCCATCCCTAACTATAACCATGCCTTTTAAAAAAAATCGTTACTTCTGGGTAATTGCCGCTGTTAGTGTAATTGTGGATCAACTGACTAAATATTTAGTGGTACAAAATTTTGCCTTATACGAAAGTTTGCCTCTGATTCCCGATGTTTTTCACTTAACCTATGTACTCAATACTGGGGCAGCATTTAGTCTGTTTAGTCAGGGCGGAGTTTGGCTGCGCTGGCTATCACTGGCAGTGAGTCTGGGGTTAATGGGGTTGGCATGGTTTGGCTCTCGGCTGAAACCGATTGAGCAGTTAGGCTACGGCTTTATTTTAGGCGGTGCATTAGGGAATGGAATTGACCGCTTTTTTAATGATTGTATCGTTAATGGAAAAGAGTTAACCTGTGTAGTTGATTTTCTGGAATTCCCGATTGTCAAGTTCCCTATATTAGTCGATTTTCGTCATATTCGACTCGCGCCTTTTCCGGTGTTTAATTTTGCTGATGTTTTTATTAATCTAGGGATTATCTGTTTGTTAATTATCAGTTTTCGCCAAAGCCCATCGGCGGCTAACTCAAACAAGTAGTCTGAGTGTGCCGTTTCAAAGGTCAACTTAAGCTCAACCCCTCACCCCCAGCCCCTCTCCCACGCCGGGGAGAGGGGAGCAAGAGAATCAGGTTCCCCTTCTCCCATGAAACAAAAAGCGAAGCATCCTTCCAGTAGTGCCGTGGCACACCTTATTTGATGAATTAGAATTGGTTCGTAGTGAGGGAACTTCAGCCCTCTCCAGCTAAGCGTTATAGCACTAAAGTGCTTACTACAAACAAAACCCTATTTTAGCTGTGCCACGACAGTAGTAGCGTGACACAGCTAATTTGATGAATTAGAATTACGCCCGGAAAACCTATAAAATTAGGCGCTAAAGCCCCTACTACGAACCTGCTTTTGTATTGATGCTATTTATCGTAATACATTGTCACTAAATGTATGACAAGCGTATGTTGTTTTGTATGACAATTTTCTAAGCTTTTGCTGGATAAGTCGTATTTTTATATAGAGACTTATTAGGCTAAACACAATCTTTTAATCCTGTTAACGTAAAATATACTAACTTAAATAATGTGTTTTATTTTTTATTCATAAATTATAAACAATTGATAAAATTGTTGCCAAAAATCAATCCAGTGCAATAGCATAGGAATGATGTAGGCAATGGTCTGATAAGATAAAAAACTGGGTATCTCTAGTAGTCTGGGTTAAACGCTCCTCTAGAATCTATGTCAATCAAAGCCAATACCTCGTCAGGTTATTTGGCTTCAATATTGCTCAAACCCAGCATTTTTGAACAGGCTGACTTTCTATTCTCAATTCAGCCAAAAACGATGATCAGCTCTCATCCTACAGATTGGCTAAACCAGGGTTATCTATGATTATGTTGAACGAGCAAACTTGGATTCAACTGAACTAAACAGCAAGTATCCTGCGATGACCTACACCTTGACAGACTTACGATTTTGCAGCATACGTTTGGCTTATCCTTTAGGAAAAATGCCCTGAGTGAATTTATCGGTAAAGATGTAACCAATTTCATCCCTGTGCTAAGACTATTCGGGTAAAAACCCATCCCCCCTAATCTGGCAAAACAGAGGACTAGGGGGTTTCCAAGGAAGGAAATGAATGGACTGTATTTTTTCGCCTCCCATCTCCGGAAGGGAGATGGATTTGTTCAACGGAATCTAGAGTGGTAGGTAACCAGCCATGTGGGCAAAATTTCTCAAAAATTTAACCAACCAGAAAAAGCTTCAAAATCAAATCTTATTGCTGCTGTTTTTAAGCAGTCTTATTCCCGTCTCAATTGTGGGACTTTATGGAATATTTTCGTCCTCGACTGCTTTATCCGAAGTCTCAGAAACTAAACTTGAGGACAGGGTTACTGATGATGCCGAAAATATTGATGCTGTCTTAGAGGGGATTAATGAGGATGTCTTATTCCTGAGCAAGATTCCCGCTATTCAAGGGATTATTCGCTCAGAAACGGCTTCCGAAGGCAATCAATCGGCTGATGTTTGGGTAGACCAAGCCCAGACCATTTTTGAGAGTCTAATGCAGGCGAAGTCTCAATATATGCAGCTTCGGTTTCTTGACGAAAATGGTCAGGAAATAGTCAGGGTTGATTCCGATGGAACGACGACGACAATTATCCCCGAATCGGAGTTACAAAATAAGGGCGATCGCGGCTATTTTGTGGAAACGATGAAACTGGAGCCAGGTGAGGTTTATGTCTCCCCGGTTAACTTAAATCAAGAACAAGGAAAAATCGAAACCCCGTTTAAACCAGTAATTCGCTACGCCACACCTGTTGCTGATGCAGCCGGTACAAAACAGGGAATTGTGATTGCCAATGTTTTTGCTAACAAGTTTCTCAGATATATCGAGGATGCCAATTTAAGCGAGGGCGAAACCGCCTTACTGGTTAATGCAGAGGGCTACTATCTCTCTCACCCTGATGATGAGAAAGAATGGGGATTTGATCTGGGCAATGATGAAACCTTGGCGAAGGATTATTCTGACCAAATTGTTGAGCAAATTCTCCAAGGCGGACAGGGATTAATTGGTACAGGAAGTAATGAACTCATTAGCTACGCTACCGTTGATCCAGCACCGAATCAACCTGGCTTTTTAGTGGCTATCCGTACCGTTCCCAAAAGCACAATTTTTGCCTCTGTGACGGCGTTTAAAGTAGTAGCGACGCTGATTATTTTAATCTCTCTCGCCGCCGTGCTACCCGTGGGCGTTTTCCGGACAAGTCAACTAGCAGATTTACTTAAACAAATTGTGACTCGTATCTCCACCTCTAGCCAAGAGATTTTTTCCACCTTAGAAGAACAAGAACGGGTGGCGAGTCAGCAAGCGGCTTCAGTGAATGAAACGACTACTACCATGGATGAGTTAGAAGCCTCCTCCCGACAATCTGCAGAACAAGCCAAGGCTGCTGTATCCGCCGCCCAGAAAGCGTTGGAACTGACTCAGGGAGGAACCCAAGCAGTCGGTGAAACCCTGGAAGGGATGTACACCCTGGAGAATAAAGTCGGCGCGATCGCACAACAGATTGTTCGTCTTTCTGAACAGGCAAATCAAATTGGTAGTATTTCTCAGTTGGTGTCTGAATTAGCCAACAAAACCAACATGTTAGCCCTCAATTCCTCAGTAGAAGCAGTGCGGGCGGGAGAACATGGCAAAGGCTTCTCGGTGGTTGCCAATGAAATTCGCAAATTAGCCGATCAAAGTCAACAATCCGCTGACAAAATTGGTCTTCTGGTTTCCGAAATTCAAAGCGCGATTAACTCAACAGTAATGGTGACGGATGAAGGAACAAAAACCGTGGCATCTGGTGTACAAATTGCCCAAAAAACTAATGAAGCGTTCACCGGGGTAGCCGATGCGGTGGACAAAGTGGTGTTAAATAACCAACAAATATCCCTGAACTTAAAACAGCAAGTCGATGCGATTCAACAAGTCGTCGAGGCGATGGAAACCATTAATAAGGGTGCAAAAGAAACCGCCACAGGGATTAATCAAACCAAGATCGGGACTCAGCAACTGAACGAAACCTCCTTGGAATTGCAAGAGATGGTTTAACTGTGCAGGGATGTAGAGACGTGCCATGGCACGTCTGGGAGCAGGGGAAGCAGGGGGAGCTGGGGAACAAAATTTCTATAGCCCATTAGCCTATTCCCTATTCCCTATTCCTTATTGCCTATTCCCTGTTCCCTAACAAATAACATAAGACATAAGACATAAGACAAATGACGAATGACATAAGACATAAGACGAATCATGATCATAGACGATGAAGAATTGCGAACGTTGTATAAAACGGCGGGTGAAGAACGTCTAGAGAAACTTACTGTCGGTTTGCACCATCTACAAAAAAATCCAGAGAATGAAACAACCTTAGAACAGTTGCTGCGAGATGTTCACAGCTTAAAAGGAGACTCTAAAAGTCTAGGGGTTAAAGCTGTAGAAACCCTTGCCGATCGCATGGAATGGACTCTGGGACGGATTAAACGCCAAAAGCTGGTTTTTTCGCCGTCAGTGAGCCAATGTCTTGATCATGTATTAGATGCAATTCGTCTTTTAATTGCTGAAGCGATAACAGGTAAACCAAGCGGCGTCAATTTAGCTGAAATATTGGATCAATTTAAACAACTCGCTATTCAACCAGCAGAGAACGCCGCAGCTAAAGACATTCCACCAGAACCTCTAGAGAGAGAGGATATGAGCGCTGAATCATCTGAATTAGCCGAAAGCTATATCGACGATGATGAACTCCGAGACGTTTATCAACTGGCTAGTCGTGAACGATTACAAAGTCTAGAAGCTGGGTTGCGTCATTTGACAGAAAATCCAGACGATGAAGCTATCTGGGAACAGTTGCGCCGAGAAGCCCATAGTATTAAGGGCGATTCTCGTAGCGTTGGCGTGGAAACCGTGGAAATTTTGGCTCATCCCCTAGAGGAAATTATCGAGAACCTTAAATCCCAACCCACAGCGTTTACCCCAGATGTTAGCCAAACCTTACATCAAGGAGTAGAGGCAATTACTCAATTAGTCCAGGAAGCCGTAACAGGTAAACCCAGTGCGGTGGATACCACTGAGGTACTAGAACAATTTATGCTAGTGCTGGAAAATTGCCAATCATCGACGGTTGCGTCTCCCATTCAAGAGGAAGCTGGGGAAGCTGGGGAAGCTGGGGAAGTTTATCCGAGTCGTATTGATCCCCCACCCCAACTCGCCGAAAGCTATATCGACGATGATGAATTACGAGAGGTGTATCAACTTACCAGTGGTGAACGATTGCACAGCCTGGAAACGGGGTTAAATGATTTAGCCCAAAACCCAGACAACGACGCTATCTGGGAGGAGTTACGCCGGGAAGTTCATAGTCTTAAAGGCGATTCTCGCAGCGTTGGCGTGGAATCGGTGGAAATTCTGGCTCATCCTCTAGAAGAAATTATCGAGAACCTTAAATCCCAACCCACAGCGTTTACCCCAGATGTTAACCAAACCTTACATCAAGGAGTAGAGGCAATTAGTAAATTAGTCCAAGAAGCGATAACCGGTCAACCCAGTGCGGTGGATACCACTCAGGTGCTAGAACAATTTATGCTGGTGCTGGAGGATTGCCAACAATCGGCTGTAGCATCTCCAAGTCAAGCCGAACCAGGGCTTGTCGGGGCGGGTTTTACCGATACCCTTGAGCCGACAACCGATAACGGAACCCAACCCACCTCGCCTCAACCGTCTCCCCCACCCCAACTCGCCGAAAGTTATATCGATGATGATGAATTACGAGAGGTGTATCAACTCGCCAGTAGCGAACGGTTGCAGATTTTAGAAGCCGGGTTACTGCATTTAGAAAAATATCCCGATGACCAAGCTACTTTAGATCAATTACTGCGGGAAGCCCATAGTCTCAAAGGCGATTCTCGTAGCGTTGGCGTCGAATCGGTGGAAACCCTTGTCCATCATATCGAAGAAGTTTTCGATCGCATCAAACATCGACAACTCGGTTTTACGGTCAAAGTCAGTGAAAGCCTCTATGATGCATTAGAAGCCATTCGTGGCTTAGTCGAGGAAGCGGTAACGGGTCAACCTCAGGGTGTGGATACGGCGCAAGTGCTGAATCAATTAATCGACGCCATTGAAGCATCAGCCCAATCTCCCCCGGTGATTCCTGTCTCCGAAACTCCCACGCCTTTATCCTCTCGTCCGGATTCTGTCACGATTGTCGGGTTACCCAATGTCCCATCTTCATCCTCTCAACCTCCCCTCAGCGCCACGTTTATTGACGATGAGGAAATGCGGGATGTTTATAAACTCGCCAGCCTTGAACGCTTACAGAAGCTAGAAGCGGGATTACTGCAATTAGAAAAGCAGCCGGATGACTCAACCACCTTAGATGAGTTACTGCGCGAAGCCCATAGTTTAAAAGGAGACTCTAGAAGCGCGGGCGTTGAACCCGTGGAAGCCTTAATCCACCACGTTGAAGAGATTTTGGGCGGGATTAAACTCCAGCCTACTATCTTAACCCCAGATATTAGCGATCGCTTGTATCGAGGATTGGATGCGATGGGTAAGCTCGTACAGGAAGCGGTGACGGGTCAATATCAGGGTGTGAATACTACGGCGGTTCTCAACCAATTACTCGATGTTTCTCTCCCTAGCTTACCTGATGCTGGATCGACTCCCGTTAAACCCCTTCCCACCCAACCGCCAGTACCCAAAACCCCAGCCCTAAGTGACACCTACCGGATTGATACGATTCGGGTTCCTACTCGTGATTTAGATGGGTTAATGGCGCAAGCGGAGGAATTAAATGTCACGAAACTTCGTGTTGCATACACGGCGTCAGAAATTGAGGAACTGGTGACACTTTGGCAAGAGTGGAAAGCCTTTTATCGTCAATCCGGTGAGGCGACAGCCACAGACGTTAACCCATTCCAAGAACGCTTAGATGAAAAAATTACCGCCTTACGCACCGCCACCCAGGAAAATACCTCTAACCTCGATTTAATTGCAGAGGATTTACGGGAGAGAATTCAAACCCTACGCCAGTTACCTCTGTCTACTATCTTCCAGTTGTTTCCCCGTATGGTGCGGGATTTAGCCCGCAAACAATCGAAACAGGTGGAGTTAATTATTGAAGGGGGAGAGACGACGGCGGATAAAACTATTCTGGAAGATATTAAAGACTCTTTAACCCATCTAATTCGGAACGCGATCGATCATGGGATTGAGACACCCGCAGAACGGGAAAAATTAGGTAAACCGCCAGTAGCAAAAATTTGGCTGCGGGGTAGTTTAATTGGTAATACGATTATCATTGAAGTCGCTGATGATGGGCGAGGACTGGATATCGACCAAATTAAGCAAACCGCCATTAAACGGAAGCTTTACCAACCCGATGAACTAGAGAGGATGAATCCCAGTCAAATTTATGACCTAATTTTTACCCCCGGATTCTCCACCCGCAGCTTTATTACTGAAATTTCGGGTCGAGGGATTGGCTTAGATGTTGTCAAGACAAACATTGAACGACTCAAAGGCGCGATCGCGATCGAATCAACTCCCAATCAAGGTAGTACATTCCGCATCCAACTTCGCACCACCTTAGCCACCGTTAATGCCTTATTTGTTGAGGTTCAGGGAATTGTTCAAGCCCTCCCAATTGAATTCGTCCAAACCAGTTTACTCCTTTCCCCAGATGAAATAGAAACCGTTGATGGGCGGGAGACGTTAAACTGGCAAGGTCAAAGGGTTCCCGTCGCCAATCTTGCCAATGTCTTGGAACTCTCGAACTCTCCCGCTTACGCCCTGATCACCAAAAAAGAAACACCGCTATCTGAGTTGCGATCGTGTATTTTACTCAAGGTTGGTGATGAAGTTTCCGGATTTTTAGTCGATCGACTTTTGGATACCCAAGAAATCCCTCTCAAACCCCAAAGTACGTTATTAAAGCGGGTGAAAAATATTTTGGGTGCAACGATTCTCCCCACTGGGGACGTTTGTATGATTCTCAATCCGGCGGATTTAGTTAAGTCGGGACAACAACAAAGTCCCGCAACAGTTTCGGTTAAAGCCAATACGGTTCTACAAACGAAACCGACAATTCTCTTAGTCGAAGATTCTCTCCCAGTGCGAACGCAAGAACGACGACTTTTAGAAGGGGCGGGGTATGAAGTAGTAATTGCGGTTGATGGATTAGATGGCTATACCAAACTTAAAAGCCGTCATTTTGATGCCGTAGTTTCTGATGTGGAAATGCCTCATTTAGATGGGTTATCTTTAACCGCCACGATTCGCCAGCATTCGGAATATCAAGACTTACCGATTATTTTAGTCACCACCTTGGATTCAGAAGCTGATCAACAACGGGGTGCAGAAGCCGGAGCGGACGCTTACATTATTAAAGGTAAGTTCAACCAAGCGTTTCTATTAGAAACCATCAGCCGATTGGTTTAATTGAGTGAAGGTTTCTTCGTTCGTTCGTTCGTTCGTTCGTAGTCGGCACTTTAGTGCCATCAGCGCTGAAGCGCTAACTACAAACCCTTAAACAACTAACAAATGACCAATGACGATTAAAGTTCTATTAGTAGAAGACTCCAAAATTTCCCTAGTCATTCTCAGACGAATTATCAATGAATTCCCTCAACTTAAAGTCGTCGGAGAAGCGTCAAATGGGTTAGAAGCATTGGCGCTAATACCTCAAGTTAAACCCGATGTGATTTGTACCGACTTACACATGCCGCAGATGGATGGGTTGGAATTAACCACTGAAGTCATGCGTCATAATCCTATACCCATTTTAGTCTTGAGTGTGTCGGTACAACAGGAAGATACCCATCATATTTTTGATGTCCTCGAAGCCGGAGCCGTCGATATTTGTCCCAAACCATTGGCTGGTTTAACCACAGAAAACCAAGAATTTAAACGGGAATTAGTTAATAAAATTAGTGTCATTTCTGGGGTTAGGGTTTTCAAACGAAAACGCAGATATTCGCTGCAACACCAAGCCGTTAATCTGAACAATCTGACCACGGCTCCAACCAAATCATACCCGAAGCCTAAAATAATTACCATTGGCACATCAACGGGCGGACCTCCAGCATTGCAAGAAATTTTTTCGCAACTTCCCGCCAATTTTTCGGTTCCCATACTTTGTGTGCAGCACATTTGTAAGGGATTTTTACAAGGCTTAATTGATTGGTTAGCTCCCACCTGTAAATTGCCGATCAAAATTGCCGAATCTGGAAATAAACCGCAACCAGGAATCATCTATTTTCCTCCAGAACAACGTCAGCTAAAATTAGATAAGCAGGGTAATTTTGTCTGTTCAGATACCGTACCTTTAGACGGACATTGCCCGTCAGCAACGGTCACATTTGAGTCTGTCGCCAAAGTTTATGGCAAGAAAACAACCGCCATATTATTAACCGGAATGGGCAGAGACGGCGCAAAAGGAATGCTGACAGTTACCCAAGCGGGGGGTTTAACCATTGCTCAGGATGAAGCCACATCAATCATCTTCGGAATGCCCAAAGAAGCCATTGAATTAGGGGGAGCTAGAGAAGTCCTACCTTTGAACGCGATCGCGCCAATGTTGCTGGAACTTTTACAAAAACAGTCGATTCTACAGTAAACCGATTAGGTAATAAATGTGTCAACACCCAACCAGTTAACTCCTAAAATAAAACAAGCCTTTATTCGCTTAATTGCTCAACATACGGGTTTGGTGATTCGAGAACGCGATCAAGCCAACTTAACGGACAAACTATTCGCCCGAATGAAAGCAATTAAACTAACCTTTCCGGAAGATTATTATTTGCTGCTCAATTGTCAAACCAGAGAAGCTAATCAAGAGTGGAAAAAATTGGTTGTCTTGCTGACGAATCTGGAAAGTTACTTTTTTCGGGATAAAGAACAATGTAAATTGCTCAAAACTAAAATATTACCCGAACTAATTCAGCGTCATCAGGTGGATAAAACCCTGCGGCTTTGTAGTGCGGGATGTTCAACCGGAGAGGAACCCTATTCCCTGGCGATTATGCTGAATGAACTGATTCCGGATATTGATAGCTGGAATTTAGTTGTTTTTGGCATCGATATTAATCAAGAGGCGCTAGCCAAAGCCAAACAAGGAATTTATCGGGCTTGGTCATTAAGAAGTATTGATCCCAAGATCAAACACGAGTATTTTAAACGTATTGATAATCACTACCACATTGATGACAACGTTAAATCATTAGTGAAATGGCAACAGATCAACTTAGTCAAAGATCCTTTCCCCCAACCTCACTTAGATTTACAGGCGTTTGATTTAATTATTTGTCGAAATGTCTTTATCTACTTTGAATCCTCCGCCATTGCCCAAGCCTTGGATAAGTTTTACCACGCCCTCCAACCTTTAGGCTATCTGATCACCGGGCATTCTGAACTGTATGGTCAACTTTTAAAGCAGTTTCAAACCAATGTTTTTCCCGAATCCTTGGTGTATCAACGTCAAACCGAGAGTTTAGTTTATACCCCTGTAGGTGATGTCCCTAGTCCCCTGACTTGGGATACTGAAGACGATTATACCTTAACCTTTAATCCGGAAACACTCGAACATGACCTAGAGAAAAACACGATTAAAATGCAGCATGTCGCCTTGAATCTGCTCAAACAGTTACCACCCAATACCCCCCTACAAAAATTAGGCAATTTGACGCCATCTGAACTGATTAAACAACTCCAATCCTCCTTAAATAGTATCGAGCCAGACTCCCCATGACAGACAATTCCTATTTTAGCTTTGGTTTAAATGATCGGCTGTATGGTATCAGTACAGCTTACGTGGAGGAAGTCTTTCCTCTCCCAGAATTAATATCCATTCCCGAAGCGCCGCATGAAATGATTGGCGTGGTCAATTTGCGGGGAGAAATGATACCCGTTATCGATTTTAATCAGAGTCTTGGCTTACAATCATCCAACTACCGTTTAACCGACAGTATTATCGTTCTAAGACGAGAAAAAACCAAAGTTGGGATTATTGTGAATCAGGTTTGTGAAGTCCTGACAATTTCATCAGATGAAATTACTACTGAACTTGAGCCGAATCAAACCGTTAGCGAAAACGGCGTCATTGGTGGACTCACCCGCCATGCAGGTGATATCATTATTTTAAGTGATCCAGAGAATTGGTTAAGCGCGATAGATAGCCACACGTTTAAATTAGTGGAGAACTATCTCAGCCAAGAACTTAACCGGAGTCAATCGAGTGGAGAATTCGTTACCGAACAAGCCGTATTTGCTGCAAATGCGACACCCGAAGAACGAGACATTTTCCGAGAACGAGCGAATAATCTCAAGCTTCCCTTCGAGAGTCAAGACTTAACCAGTGTCAAACCGTTAACGATTATTGTCTTAAATGATCAGTTATTCGGGATTGATTTAGGCGTTGTACGGGAGTTTACCGATATCCAACAGGTGACGCCGATTCCCTGTTGTCCCCCTCATATTGTAGGAAACATGAATCTGCGTGGGGAAATTGTCACCTTAGTCGATATTCGCCCGGTGTTGAAATTGCCCTTAACCGCGATAACCCGAAGTTCCAAAGCGCTGATTGTGGAGGTGGAGGAGATTTTGGCGGGTGTGATTGTGGAAGATGTGCGTGAATCGATGTTCCTGCTGAATCCGCTCCAAGTCATCGCCGTGACTCCTGAAACAACTAGCATAAATCCTGACTATTTGCAAGGGGAAGCGGTCTATGCTGAAAAAATGATGAGCATTCTGGATGTACCGAAAATTTTCTTGAATGGTGGCTTAATCGTTGAGCAAGCGGTTTGATTGTTATTGGTCATTCGTCTTATGTCAAGTCGGGGCGGGTTTATTTACATCTGGGTGTAACCGAAAAGATAGTAGTGAAACCCGCCCCTAACAATTTGCTCCAGTTCCCCCATCTCCCGATAACTGATAACTGATAACTGATAACTGATACCTGATCTAAAAAGACGAACACAACAGGTTGAGCAGAGATTGGGGGATTTCTTCAAAATGCTCTAACAAAAAATCCATGATTGCCAGATGGCGCAAATCAACGGGTTTAGGCGGGTAATATCCTTTACCTCGGTTAAACCAATTCTGTACTGTCCCCAAGGAACGAGAACAGATATGAGATAATTGCTCATACGTGACATCCCATTTGGCATAAAACTGCTTTGGCGTCATCCCTAATTCACAGTAACAATAAAGGTCAATAATGTATTTTTCCCGCTGGTTAATGGGGCGGAGATTGTGTCGCCGTCGGGGATTATAGGGTTCAGTTGGACATTGTACAGATAGGGGCGGTATCCCCCGGCGAGAATGGGTGGGATAAGGGTAGGAGTTGCCATTCTCTGGATTGGGTTCAACCGTATCAGGTATTTTTTCCACATCCGCTTCAGAAGCCGTATCCGTGGTTACCCAACCTGCACTGGGAGAATCAGGGGCGAGTTGGATGATGTAATAAACCATCCATTGATGGTGATTGTAGTCATAGAAACGTCCCAGAATGACGCCCCAGTCAGGATTAGCGGTTTTCCACTGAACGCGATCGCCTTCTTTGTAGCGAGGGGTGGGGAATGGCAAATCGTGATTGGTAAATGTCTCCTCCATCTCCTCACCATGACGCAGGGTATTTAAGGTACCAGCGATGAGTTTACCGTTGAGGCTTTCAATCAATTCTTGGATAAATAGCTGGGCGAGGATTTTGACTTCCGCATCGGTTAGGTGCATTTGCGATGCGTCGAAGTCAATGTCGCGGTAATGCTTGAGTCGAGAGAGGAGTTCGGTAATGCCAAATTCCGCTAACGCTTGCTGGGCTGTTGTTTCGGGGGTATGGGAATTGTTGAATTGAGGGGGTAACGGTTTCATGGCGTTCTTCTGTTTGTGTTGCTCTTGTATTTTGTTGTTATATAATAATGTTATAACAAAACAAGCCAAATGAAAACCCCTTTGTCTTTTTGTTTTCCCTATTCCCTATTCCCTGGCGCGTAGCGCTATCAAAATTGCCAGCATTAGTAGAAATGTTAGAGCCGTATCAGGGGCGAGTCTTTGACCCCTGCTGTGGGTTGGGGGGAATGTTTGTTCAAAGTGAAAAATTTATCGCGGCTCACCAAGGACGAATTGATGATATTTCTATCTATGGTCAAGAAAGCAATGAAACCACTTATAAACTCTGTCGGATGAATTTGGCGATTCGGTGGATTGATGGCTCTAATATTAAGTGGAACCCGGAGGGGTCGTTTTTAAATGATGCTCACAAGGACTTAAAAGCCGATTTTGTGATTGCTAATCCGCCGTTTAATGATAGCGATTGGGGCGGGGAATTGCTGCGAAAAGATGGACGTTGGCGTTATGGTGTACCGCCTGTGGGAAATGCTAATTTTGCCTGGGTGCAGCATTTCCTCTATCATCTGGCTCCCACGGGGGCGGCGGGGTTTGTCTTGTCCAATGGCTCGCTGTCGTTGAATACGGGGGGCGAGGGGGAGATTCGCCAAGCTTTGGTGGAGGCGGATTTAGTCGATTGTATTGTGATGTTACCAACTCAGTTATTTTATAACACGGGAATTCCGGCTTGTTTATGGTTTCTCAGTCGTTATAAAAATGGGAATAAGAATCGCAATCGTCAGGGCGAGGTGTTATTTATTGATGCGTCAGAGTTGGGTTATATGGTCAACCGTCGCAATCGAGCGTTTACTGAAGAAGATATCGGTAAGATTGCGGGGACGTATCATACTTGGAAGCGGAAGCCCTCTCCTAGCCCCTCTCAAAGGGAAGAGAAGCCCTCCCCTAGCCCCTCCCAAGGGGAAGAGAAGCCCTCCCCTAGCCCCTCCCAAGGGGAAGAGAAGCCCTCCCCTAGCCCCTCCCAAGGGGAAGAGAAGCCCTCCCCTAGCCCCTCCCAAGGGGAAGAGAAGCCCTCCCCTAGCCCCTCCCAAGGGGAGGGGGATTATGAAGATATTAAGGGGTTCTGTAAGTCGGCGACGTTGGCGGATATCCAGAAGCACAATTTTGTGTTAACGCCAGGGCGGTATGTGGGCATTCCTGAAGAAGAAGATGATGGTATACCTTTTGAGGAGAAAATGGGGGAGTTAACGGCACAGTTGGCGGCGCAGATGCAGGAGGCGGCACAATTAGATAAGGAGATTAAGGTACAGTTAGCAAAAGTGGGGTTTGATTTGGAGAAGATGAACGAATGGACAAGCAACAGGTTCTAGATAAGTTAAATGCTCACAAAGAGCGCCTCGACAAATTCGCGGTCAAAGCGTTGTTTTTGTTTGGTTCGGTAGCACGAGATGAGGCTAGCCCAGACAGTGATGTGGATTTTTTGGTGGAGTTTGAGCGCCCAGTTGGATTATTTACTTTACTTAGCCTGAAAGCTTATTTAGAGGAGCTTCTAGGCTGTTCAGTCGATGTAGGTACTCCTAGTTCACTACGTCCTCACCTGCGGGAAACAGTGCTAAAGGAGGCAATTCGTGCCGTCTAGGGAGTTTGAACTAAGATAGCTTTATAGCAGATTTTGGATGAGCTAGAGATGAGGGAGGAGATTAAAATTCAGTTGGCAAAGGTGGGGGTTGATTTGGAGGATAATTAAATCAGAATGCCAGCGCGAGACTTTTATCATGATGCGGTTAAAACTGCTTTAATTAAAGCAGGATGGACAATTACCAACGATCCTTTACGCTTAAAATGGGGAGTGAGAGAGCTTTTTGTTGATTTAGGCGTAACTAAACTTATTGCCGCCCAGAAAGCAGAACAAAGGATTGCTGTAGAAATTAAAGGGTTTACGAATCCTTCTGTTGTTGCTGATTTAGAACAAGCATTAGGGCAATATTTAATTTATCGAGCTATATTAGAGGAAATACAACCGAATTATTTGTTATATTTAGCGATTCGCCAAATGACTTATCAAGGTATTTTTAACGAACCTCTAGGTGAGTTAATTAGACAAAAGTATCGAGTTAATTTATTGATTTTTAATAATCAGAAACAGGAGATTGTGCAATGGCTACCATAGAGGAATATCGCCAAATCATCCAAGGGGAATTAAAGGAATATACAGAGATTCCTTATGCTTACGGTGATTTACGATGTCGTTTGATTGTGAGTGAAGATAGGAATAATTTTTTGCTAATTACGCAAGGTTGGGAAGGTGAGGTACAGATGCATGGTTGTTTGGTTCATGTTGAGGTGATTGGCGATAAGGTTTGGATTCATCGTGACGGGTTAGAGGATGGTATTGCGAATGATTTAGTGAGGGCAGGTATTCCGAAAGGTCATATTGTGTTGGGGTTTCATCCGCCAGAGGTGCGTTCACATACTGAGTTTGCGGTGAGTTAGTTGTGATGGGTTGGTGTTACAAGGGATGGAATTAGAAAGGTTGTATGAAATCAAGTTATGGTTGGGAAAAGGGAGGTTGAGGTATGAGTGAGTGGAACGAATTTTATCTTTCAGATGTAGGCACTCTTGCTAGAGGTAAATCTAAGCATCGTCCTCGATGGGCGGATCACTTGTACGGTGGCCCTTATCCTTTCATTCAAACTGGTGATATCTCTGCTGCTAATAAGTATATAAATACTTATCGGCAAACTTATTCTGAAGCTGGTCTTGCACAGAGTAAGCTTTGGGATAAAGGAACTTTATGTATCACGATTGCTGCTAATATTGCAGAAATTGCAATTCTGGAGCTTCCAGCTTGTTTTCCTGATAGTGTTTTAGGTTTTATTCCTAATCCAGAAAAAGTAGACTTAAATTTTGTTTTTTACACACTAACTTTTTTAAAAGCAAGAATACAAAATTTAGCAATAGGATCAGTTCAAGAGAATATCAATTTAGGCACATTTAAAAATATTAAATTTTTTTTTCCATCCGTCAAAAAGCAAAAAGAAATAGCATCAGTTTTATCTTGTCTCGATCGCAAGATTGAAAACCTCCGTAAACAAAACGATACACTAGAGGCGATCGCGCAAACTCTATTTAAACATTGGTTCGTCGATTTCGAGTTCCCCAACGCCGACGGCAAGCCCTACAAATCCTCCGGTGGCGCAATGGAACCGTCAGAGTTAGGCGAAATCCCCGCAGGTTGGCGTGTTGGGAAGTTAGGAGATGTCGTTAAAGTCAATGCCGAAAGTATCAGTAAAAGCTACCAACATAAAGAGATTGAATATGTAGACATCTCCTCGGTAGGAATTGGGGTGTTGGAAGGTACTACATCATATCTTTTTAAGAACGCTCCCAGTCGAGCTAGACGGCTAGTAAAACATGGAGATGTTATTTGGTCAGGGGTTCGACCTAACCGGAAATCGTATCTATTCATCTCTCATCCTCCAGAAAATCTAGTTGTTTCAACTGGATTTATAACTTTGACGCCAGATTCGATTCCTTCGTCTTACCTGTACAGTTGGGTAACGACCGAATCTTTCGTAGAGTATCTGACCTTCAACGCCTCTGGAAGTGCTTACCCAGCAATCAAAGCAGAACATTTTGAAATTGCTGATGTTTTGCTACCTGACAAATTTAATTTGACTAAATTTCATGCTGTTATTGAGCCAATGCGCGAGAAGATTCATCAAAATTCTCGGCAACTTCAAACCCTAACTAAAACCCGCGACCTCCTTCTCCCCAAACTAATGAGCGGTAAACTCCGCATTAAACCCTAACTCTTTCACCTCTCGGTCAAATGAGCAAATCAACCACCGAAAACCAAATCGAAGCCTACAACCTCCAACTCCTGCAAGCCCTCGGCTACAGCTACAAAAACGGCTACGACATCCAACCCGACGGTATAACCCCCGAACGGCAAAGCTTCAGCGACGTATTGCTGACAGACCGTCTCAGCCAAGCCATCAGCCGCATTAACCCCCACATACCCCCCGACATTCGCAATCAAGCCCAACGGGACTTACAAAACATCGCCAGTCCCGACCTAATCAACAACAACGAAACCTGTCACCGCTACCTCACCGAAGGTATCACCATCGAATACACCAAGAACGGCGAAACCAAAGGGGAACAACTCTGGCTGATTGATTGGGACACCCCCGAAAACAACGAATTTCTCGCGGTTAACCAGTTTACCGTGATTGAAGACAACCACAACCGCCGCCCCGATATTATCCTATTTATTAACGGATTACCCTTAGTGGTTATCGAACTAAAAAACGCCGCCGATACCAAAGCCAACCTCTACGCCGCCTATAACCAACTGCAAACTTATAAACAGGAAATCCCCAGCTTATTTACCTATAACGCCCTGCTGATTATCTCCGATGGACTTTCAGCCCGTGCGGGTTCCCTTTCTGCCGACTATAACCGCTTTAGTCAGTGGAAACAAAAACTCCCCAACGGTAAAATTGACAACAACCCCGACACCAACGAACTAGAAATCCTCACCCAAGGGATGCTGAATAAACATACCCTACTTGACCTGATCCGCCATTTCACCGTCTTTGAACAAACCAAAACCGTAGACCCGGAAACCGAGGTTGTCAATCTGCAAACTATTAAGAAAATTGGGGCGTATCACCAGTATTACGCCGTTAATAAGGCGGTTGAAAGTATTGTGCAAGCGTGCGGTTTACCCTCCCCTAGCCCCTTTCCCTCCCCTAACCCCTCCCAAAGGGAGGGGAATATGAAAGTCCCTCGCCCTTTGGGAGAGGGATTTAGGGAGAGGGCAGATCATCGCCCTTTGGGAGAGGGATTTAGGGAGAGGGCAGATCATCGCCCCGTGGGAGAGGGATTTAGGGAGAGGGCAGATCATCACCCTGGGGGAGAGACATCTAGAGAGAGGGCAAATCCAACAGCTTATCGGGGTGGATTACCCGTAACAACACTACTCAAACGAGCGCGAGAACTCCGTAAAAAACAGACTCCTGCCGAAATTATATTTTGGGAAACCGTCAGGGCTAAACGATTCTGTGGGCTAAAATTTCGTCGCCAACATCAGATAGGACATTACATCGTCGATTTTTACTGCCATCAACACCAATTAGTGATTGAATTAGATGGTGGAGTGCATGAACAACCCCAACAAAAAAAACGCGATCGCGAAAGAGAGAATTATCTTAAATCCCTGGGTCATACAGTTCTACGCTTCCGGAATCAGGCGATTTTCAATGATCTTGAATCGGTTTTGCGATCGATCCTTCAGCATCTTGGTTTGCCCTTTCCCTCCCCTGACCCTTTTCCCTCCCCTAACCCTTTTCCCTCCCCTAACCCCTTTCCCTCCCCTGACCCCTCCCAAAGGGAGGGGAATATGAAAGAGGGGAATATGAAAGAGGGGAATATGAAAGTCCCTCGCCCTTTGGGAGAGGGATTTAGGGAGAGGGCAGATCATCGCCCCGTGGGAGAGGGATTTAGGGAGAGGGCAGATCATCGCCCCGTGGGAGAGGGATTTAGGGAGAGGGCAGATCATCGCCCCATGGGAGAGACATCTAGAGAGAGGGCAGATCATCGCCCCATGGGAGAGACATCTAGAGAGAGGGCTGGCGGAGTCCTTTGGCATACCCAAGGAAGCGGAAAATCCCTGTCCATGGTCTTCCTCAGTGGTAAACTCGTTTTAGCCTTAGATAACCCCACCCTAGTTATCTTGACCGATCGCAACGACCTCGACGACCAACTCTTTGATACCTTCGCCGGCTGTCGTCAACTGCTGCGTCAAGACCCCCAACAAGCCGAAAACCGCCAAGCTGTGCGGGAACTCCTCAACGTCGCCTCTGGGGGGATTGTGTTTACCACCGTTCAGAAATTCGCCCCCGAAGACGGCGAAACCCTTTATCCCAAAATTAGCGATCGCGCCAACATTGTTGTTTTAGCCGACGAAGCCCACCGCAGTCAATACGGATTCAAAGCCAAACAAGTCACCCTCAAAGACGCAGAAGGTAACATCCTCGGCAAAGCCACCCGCTATGGCTTCGCCAAATATATCCGCGATGCCCTCCCCAACGCCACCTTTGTCGGTTTCACCGGAACCCCCATCGAACAAAGCGACAAAAACACCCCGGAAATCTTCGGTAACTATATTGATATCTACGACATTGCCCAAGCCGTTAAAGATGGCGCAACCGTCCCCATTTACTACGAAAGCCGCTTAGTCCAAGTAGATCTCGACGCCCAAGGGCGGGAATTACTCGACGAACTCGACGAAGATCTCAGCTTTGAAGACCTCAACACCACCCAAAAAGCCAAAGCCAAACAAACCCAAATTGAAGCGATTGTCGGGTCGAGCCAACGTCTTACCACCATCGCCCATGATATCATCACCCACTTTGAACAACGCCAAACCGCCAATCGCGGCAAAGGGATGATTGTCACCCTCAGCCGTCAAATTGCCGCCAACCTCTACGACAACATGATTCAACGGCGTCCTGATTGGCATAGTGACGACCTTAACCACGGCAAAATCAAAGTCGTAATGACCGCTAGTGCTTCCGATCAAGGCAATCTGGTACAACATCACACCAGTAAACGCGATCGCCAAATTCTCGCCCAACGACTCAAAGATCCCGAAAACGACCTCGAACTGGTGGTTGTCTGCGATATGTGGCTGACCGGATTTGATGCCCCTTGTCTCCACACCATGTATATGGATAAGCCCATGAAAGGGCATAATTTAATGCAGGCGATCGCCCGAATCAACCGAGTTTACTATGAAAAGCAAGGCGGCTTAATCGTCGATTATCTCGGCGTCGCCAGCGAACTCAAAAAAGCATTATCCTTTTATTCCCAAAGCGGCGGTAAAGGTCAACTCACCCTCGACCAAGACGTCGCCCTAGGCTTATTTTTAACCCAACTGGAAATCGTCGAGCAAATCCTCGCTGATTACGACTACCCCTCTTATTTCAGCGCTGAAATTGCCGAAAAGCTAAATATTCTCAAAGGAGCGACCAATTATGCCGCTCATCCAGACATTAAAGGGCGATTTTTAGACGCTGTTACCGCCTTATCGCGGAGTTATGCCTTGATTGCTCACCATCCCCACGCGATCGCCCAAGCGGAAAAAGTCTCATTCTTCCAAGCCATTCAAGCCAGCTTGCGAAAGCTCGAACCCAGCGATGGTAGTCTCAGCAATCGAGAACTAGAAACCGCTATTCGTCAAGTGGTTGACCAAGCCCTAGTATCCGATACCGTCGTTAACATCTTTGACGAAGCAGGCATTCAAAACCCCGACGTTTCGATTATCTCCGAACAGTTTTTAGCCGAAGTCGAAGGTATGGAACACCAAAACCTCGCCGTTGAGGTGTTAAAAAAGCTTCTCAAAGAAGAAGTTAAAGCCAAAAGCCGGACGAACATTGTTCAAAGTCGCAGACTCGCTGAAATGCTCGAAAACACATTGCGTCGCTATCAAAATCAAGTGATTGGCGTAACTGATGTGATTCAAGAATTGCTCCAGATGGCGCGGGATGTGCAAGCCGCAACCCAACGCGGGGAAGACTTAGGACTAGAACCCTACGAACTCGCTTTTTATGATGCCCTCGCCCAAAACCAAAGCGCTCAAGACGTGATGGGAGTTGACCAACTGCGGGAATTAGCACGGGTTTTAGTCAGCCGCATTCGTAAAAATGCCTCTATCGACTGGAATCTTAAAGAAAGCGCTAGGGCGAGGATGAAAGTGATGGTGAAGCGTTTACTGCGACAATATGGCTATCCGCCAGATATGCAAGCGTTGGCGATTGAACTGGTCTTAGAGCAAGCCAAAGTATTTACAGAGTCAGGACTACTGTAATACAAAAATTTCCATATCTGTCTTACACCGACTCTGCGTAGGAAGAACTTAGAGGACAAATTCACAACCCTTGTGTCGTCTATATTTCGTCTATTGCTCGACATATCAATATATTGCAATATATCACAAACTGTCTTGTATTAACACTGAAAGTGTAATACTAAAACTATCTAATTTTGCCGACAAATTCAGAAACTAGCTAATCTAAAGAAGATAATTATAACACACAAATAAAACTATTAGTATTCTCTTAATTAAAATTTTTATTTTACGAGTGTTTGCTTAAATATACTTTGAGTTATTTTCACAATTCCGTCTTCTGTCTGAAGGTAGAGGCTATCCCCCAAAACGAACAATTATTGTTAGTTCTTAAGGGTTTTCCGCCATTTTCCGGTAAATCAGCCTCGTTTCGGTAAAAACACTATATATAGCGTTTTTGACGTTTAGACTCCCTACATCTATTGCTTTTGCCGCTTATTTTGCCTAATTATTCAAGTCAAAATGAATCATTTTATATAAAAAAACTGTAAAGTAATACTTTTGCTTTTTTAAAGAAATGATGAAGTTTGGTAAAAACTATACAAAGAGGTTGCAAAAGTTAAAACTTATTCGTTAATATGCTATTCAGAACGAAAAAACCAGGGAAACTTGCATGTCAAACTCGGCTTTGCCTCAAGATAATCCAACGCATCTCACCGATTCAAGCGCGAGCAAAACACGAAAAAAGACAAGGAATAAAATTTTAATTGGCACCCTTGCCGTATGTATTGGTGTAATTGGTTTAGGAGGAGCTGGACTGGCGTATCGACAGACCACTCGATATAAAGTCAGCGATGCAATGGAGGTTAATCTCAAGGAATTAACCAATACTCAATATCCCGCCAACACATCAGGTTTAAGTAAAAAATTCCGCCGCTATAACGATCGCACCTTAACCGTTGTCAAACGGGATGACACCCATGTCGATTTTGTCCTAGAACCGAATAACGACCACACCGCTAAAATCGTTATTAAAAATATTGACTTAGAACTTTTGACCCCGAAAGTCCCTGAATGGACTAAAAACGATGAAGGCTTAGAAGTCATTGCCTTTACTGACCGCGAATGGAACCGTCAACAGGTCAGTTTTCCGGCTGACTCCGAGCATATTGAAATTAGTGGCGGCGATGGCTTTGAAAAAGAAAACCTCTACCAAGTCGCCTTAGCCAATAATTGCATCAATGGTGGATTGTGGGAAGTTATTCTCACCACACAAGAAGATGGCAATAAAGCCATGTACTACCAAGGATGGTTCGACTTTCCCTTGGGAATTTACAAGCAAGTCTTTGAAAAAATCAACAACATATCCTATTGGAAATACTGGCGACGCATGGAACATTGGCAAGATCCCAGTGGCACCGTGGTCAAAACTGACTTGCTGCGAAATGTCATCGATGAGCAAGAGGTTCAAGCCGATTTCCCCCTAGATGAAAAAATAATTGCGTCCGGTGAGCAAGTCCGTAAAGTCCGAACCGTTCTCGCCAATAACTTGCAAACCTGGGGCGATTTCTATAGCGGTGAACATGAGATTCAATTTGGCTCCTTTGTTCCCCCTGGATACTACAATACAGATAAACCTTGGGGAAATGAATTCTGGCGCATTGGTCAATTTGACAAAGCCGTTCTCCGGAATATTGACCCTGTAGGTGTCGATGAAACCTTACAGGAACTGGAGTTGACGTTCACGGATACGAAAACTAATGAACAGAACAAGTTGTTTATTAGTGGTGTCAATATCAAAGACCTACCGCAGTTACCGGTAGAAAACTACAACAACGGGTTATATATGCCCCTAGGGATTGGCATTCCTCCGTTCTATCAAGACTACGAAGAACTGAAAGCCAACCATCCCGATAAGAGTCCTTATTTCAGCGTATTACTGGATTCTAAGGGCGGGTGGATTGACCATCACAAAGTTGCCCTAGATGGTGTGGTCATGCATCGGGATCAAGATGACCCAGAACTGTTGCATCTGTACTTCTTGTCCTACGAACGGATGACCCTAATTGCCCATTTCAAAGTTGATATCAAATCCCTCTACTAGGCACTTGTTGTATAGCAATAGACACATCGATTAGGACGTTCGGCACCATTGTAGAGACGCGCCATGGCGCGTCTCTACATAAATGATGTGTCCTAACAGCCATGGCGGTTGCTATAACTCGCCAATAAGATACCCGATTTCTCTCAGAAGTCGGGTATCTGAAACTGTCATATCCAGCACAAACGCCATTTATGGTAGGGGTACGGCAGTGCCGTGCCCCTACCGTTAGCATTTGCTTCCTGCTTTCTTGCTGCTTTATCCCAAATGTTGCTGCACCATCTCCAACAATTCTTGAGCTTGAGGCGGTTTCGCTAAAAACCCAGTTGCACCCACAAGTTGAGCGCGAGTCCGGTCAATTGACGTATTTTTAGCCGTTAATATAATAATGGGTGTCTTTTTAAACACAGGCGTTTCTCGCAGAAACTTACAAATGCTATAGCCATCAGCATTTGGTAAAAGGAGGTCAAGCAAAATTAAATCTGGCTTATGTTCAATCAGTTGAGAGAACCCTCGCATCGGTTCGGGAATACTCAACACTTGATATCCATTCGGAATTAAAATTTTCCTTAACGTGAGCGTTAACACCGGACTGTCATCAATGCAAGCAATTAAAGAGGTTTTAGCTTTGGGTGGAGTTTGCTGGATTTCAGGTGGCTTTTTATCAGCAACTATCGGAGTATCCCCAAGATTATCGTTGCTGTTTGGTAACGTCAAATCAGGAACATCTTGAAATTTGAGCATCCCTCGTTTAGTCCAATCCACCAAAGACTGAGTAACTTCAATGATGGATTGATTTCGCTCAACCGCAATATCCCACAAGGTTAATTTTCCATTAAGATACTTGTCTTCAATCGGCAATTCGGATATGTCTGCTCCCTCTTGTAAAATAGGAGCCATAGTCGGGTGAAGGTGACTCAACCCAGCCGCTTGCCATTGTTGCTGCATTTGTTCGGTTGTACTCAGAATCGTTTGTATTTCGTTGCTGGATAAGGCGACAACTTTGCAAAATGTCGATATTGCTGTTTGGGTGGGCTTCCAGTCTCTGTTCAAATCCGAGTAAGGCGTGAGTTCAAATAAACATTCTTGAACTAAACTGCGAATGATCAACTTGGCTTGAATTAGGCTAAGTTGTTTTTGGCTCAAGCCGCGATCGATGAGCTGACATTCCCAACTAAGATGGTTGGAAAACTGGGAGTAATCAGTCCTCCACTGCCAATTTGACCGATGCTGATTGATTGCCCGGTTCCAGCGTCTCACGGGATGATGTTTACTCTTCGGATAAAGTAATTGACCCCGAACCAAGTACAATGTCCAAAATGCCTGAGAGTTTTTTAGAATTAGCTCTCCGTTTCCATGTTTACTATAGTCGTTTAACTCTTGAATTAGACGGGTTAAGTTCATTCGGAATAATTAAATTATTTTTTATAAATAGAAATTTGCGACCTAGTACAAGTGGCTTCCCGACCTACGTGATAACACGAGAGTTTCAGGTCACTGCTAGTATTCTTTGTCAAAAGAACTAGCATCTGATACAAAGATGGAACCGATGCACTAAAAGAGTAGATGCTTGCCTTGAAACTTGACATCCTCACCGACCTAAAAGGGCGGTGATTCCTACCAATCAAACAGGTTTAACTGAATGTATTTTCGGTGGGTTGACGGCTCAACGCACACTGCCTCAGATGAGGTCTTACACGCACTCCCCGTCCGTTTAGAGTCGTGGGTCTGCCCGACCCCGACTTGTTCTATGTTGACCGAGGCGTTATCATCCCGGTCGTGTTCAGCACCGCAATTAATGCACAGGATAGACCGCACTGACAGGTCTATTTTGCCCCATCGGTAGCCGCAATCTGAGCAAACCTGACTGGTAGGCTCCCATCGGCTGATGACCCGAAAATCCCGGTTGTGCTTGTTGGCTTTGCCCTCGCACAATGACCGGAATTCATACCATCCAGCTTGAGATATTGCCCGTGATAATTTGCGGTTTTTGAGCATACCGCTAACATTCAAATCCTCCAAGGCAATCACTTGGTTATCGTTAACTACCTTGGTGGATAACTTGTGCAGAAAGTCTTTACGCTTATCCCGGATTTGGGCATTGAGCTTGGCAACTTTAACCCGCATCCGCTCTCGCCGCTTGCTACCCCGTTCGCGTTTGGCTAGCCGCCGCTGGCAACGCTTTAGTTTGCGGTAGAGGCGGGAATAATCCGGGCTATCAATTTTTTCCCCGTTGCTGCAACTCGCAAAGGTCTTTAGCCCCAAATCAATCCCTATGGATGGGTTCTTGGCGGGCCTGCTCTCTGGTTCCACCTCAACCACGAAACTGAGAAAGTACCGACCGGCGCAATCTTTAATCACCGTTACAGAACTAGGAACCGATGGCAAGGGACGTGACCACTTGACCTTTAGATTGCCAATCTTGGCTAGGTAGACCTTGGACGCCTTAACCCTGAATCCACCCCTAGTAAACCGCGCCGTCTGACGGTTAACTCGCCGCTTAAATCGTGGCGGGTTTACCTTTTTCCCTTTGCGCTTACCTGACCGGGACTGGAAAAAGTTTTTAAATGCTACCCCTAAGTCAGCAACCGATTGCTGTAGAGGAATAGCTGATACTTGCCCTAACCACTCCCTAGCCTCAGTTTTCTTAGCCTGAGTGATGCACAGCTTTTGGAGTTCACTGCTGCCAGGTAGCTTATTCGATTGCTTGCACAAGAAAAGAGCATCATTCCAGACTACCCGCACGCACCCAAATAGCCGCGCCAATGATTGACGCTGACCAGGGGTGGGATAGATTCTGAATTGATATCGGCAATTCATACTAATACGGTAGCGTATTTATCTTAAAAGTCCCCCTAAAAGGGGGAGGCTTTAGACCCTATTTTTCGGTAAGAAACGTAAATGCTCTGAATTAACTCAACGGCGCGATCGCGCTCAACAAACGGATAACTAATCGGAAATGCCTGTATCTGCTGCTGGAAAGGTTTTCACCCCATGCACCGTCTAACTAGCAGCAAGATACCATGTCTGAGTATAAACTAACCTACTTGGTTAAGATCTGTCTACTTATTCTCCGTTAGCACGTATGTTTGAGCAATTTACCCAGCATCGAATTACCACCTCAGACACCACGATTAATCTGGTGATGGGTGGCGCAGGATATCCTCTATTATTACTCCATGGTTATCCGCAAACCTATGTAATGTGGCATCAGGTTGCACCCGTTCTGGCACAGCACTTCACCGTGATTTGTGCAGATTTGCGCGGCTATGGTGACAGCGATAAACCCAACTCTGATCCAGCCCATCTGACCTATTCTAAACGGGTAACTGCCCAAGACCAAGTGGAACTGATGGATATCCTGGGTTTTAAGCGGTTTTTCGCCGCCGGACACGATCGCGGCGGACGGGTGTTGCATCGCCTGATGCTTGACCATCCTAACCGAGTTGATAAAGCGGCGGTTTTAGATATTGTACCCACCCGAACGATTTTTCAAACGGTGGATAAGGAACTAGCCACAGCTTACGAACATTGGTTTTTTCTGATTCAACCCTATGATTTCCCCGAACGACTGATTGGTGCAGACCCAGAATTTTACCTGAAAACCAAGATACACCAATGGAGTGCGACACAGGCGGGGTTCACCGAAGCGGCGATGGCGGAATATAGTCGCTGCTTTAGTCAACCTGCTGTGATTCACGCCACCTGTGAAGATTATCGCGCCGCCGCATCTATTGATCTAGAACACGATGAGGCAGATATTGACCAGAAGATTCAATGTCCTCTATTGGTGTTATGGGGAGCAAAAGGCGTCATGCAACGCCGCTATGATGTCATACAAACTTGGCGCGATCGCGCGATCGATGTTCGGGGTCAGGCGTTGGAGTGCGGTCATTTTCTACCAGAGGAAGCGCCACAACAGACAGCCAAGGCGCTGTTAGATTTTTTTAAAGGATGAGGGAAGATAGGGAAGCCTGGGTGCACAGGTGTGGAGGAGAATTTATCCCATCCCCAGTCCCTAATCACCCAATGTTTGTGATCAGCCTATTGCTGATCAGTGTGCAGATTGACTATCATGCTATTGGTGTATTACGTGTTTTACGCTATCTTACGGTTAAGTACGTTTTCAGGGTCATGGCAATGGCATAGAAAAGAAACCCGACCTTTGAGAAAAACTCAAGCTAGGGAAAGCTCTCTGATCTATTCTGTTGTCGGTAAGTGCATCTACGACACCAAATTGAAGAGTTCAATCGTGACTACACCAATTGGGTGTGTGACTTAACCTTTTTATGTAGGTTTTTTTTGACAAAACAGTTATTGAATTATCTGTGCGAGGAGTTTATCTTGGCATTCATCCGACTCGCCGATTTGATCATCAATATGGACTATGTTGCTGCGGTGACGTTCAGCACCTATAACGGATTGGGTGAGGGACACGAGATCCCGGTTGTTAACATTTGTTTGGCAATTCCTGAGGGGGCATTAGATGGTCAAGCGTCATCATGTATAGGGGATTGCCAGAATTGTCAGGGTATTGAAAAGCTGGAATATGAGAATGATTTAGCGATCGCGATTTGGAATTATTTTACCCAATCCAGTGAGGTTACAGTTCTGTTTGAGTGATTGGGGAAGTCGGGACTCACTTTCACGATTATCGTGTTTTGCCACCCCGATGTGACTAAACCCACCCCGCTTAGGTGAGAGAGTTTTGAGTTAACTCCCCCACCTTGTTTCCCTTATATCCTCTGCACCCGGAGTCCCCCCGTTTATGAAGACTCGATGAAACCTCTAAGACTTTGTTGCTGATGCTCGTGTAGTTGACCTATGATAAGGAAAGTGTATTACAAGTTATACGACTGTCTTACAGATTCAACCGTATCTGGGAATGAAAGCCTAGGGTCTGCGATCGCTCGCCTCTTTTGCTTCTGTTCTCCTCAAGGTTGGACACCACCAGGGTAAATCTATCGTTTTCGCTTCGATCCCACTATTCCTGAGTGTGGTGTTTTTTTAGGTACTAGCACTATGAGTTCATTCAAATCCGACAACCAATTACGTAATCTCAATCCCTCAACCTCTGAACCTGTATCTTCTGAAGAAGTACAGCAATTTGACCTCGAAAATCAATTAGCAGAACTTGCCGTTCCTTTAGCCCAAGCCTGGAAAGATAACCATCCAGAAGCGCAACCTGCATCAGAAGCGGATTTAGATGTTTGTACGTTGGCGGTGGCGATTGAAATGGCGATCGCCGGGGAAGCGGTTGGCGGTCCCATCGGTGCTTTAATTGCCTCGGGTGGGGGTGTCAAGGCGGCTAGTGTGGCGTGCAGACGAGTGCTTTAATCCAATATCGTCTTATGTCATTGGTGAATTAGGATTCAGCAACAAGTATGGCTGTCTTTGTTAGACGCCTTGGGAGGATAAGTGTCTGTCGTGTTTTGTAACACCAGAATTCCTCTGATACCGTTTTGGATTGTAAATTTTAGATTGAGATCGAGTTCTCTAATGATGTAAAGCTGATATAGGGTATTGGACAATTGATAGCAATTTGGTTGGTACATAAAGACCACTTAGCATACTTTTTCCGGCATCTTACACCAATTTTAGTTGACTTATAAACCCTTTTGATTTCTGTTGAGTAGGGGCAATTTTTTACCCTCCTGTTTTTTGACCATGGTGTTACTAAATTCGCCCCCGTCGATGCCAGAATTCTTTAACGTAGCTTGCTGATCAAAAAGCGAGTATGACAATCAAGAATTAACCAAGACTCTCATTTCAAGGACATCATTTCATGGCTACTAAATTTGATCCACTTAACACTTATAACGCTCAATCCCATGAAGACACTTTGAATAGAGGGTATCAAAATAGTGCAACGAATTATCCTAACAGCCAACTTTCTCTCGAATCCGTTCCCCCCCCAGGAATGACGCCTCCAGAGCCGAAGAAACAGCCTTCTTTCCTAGGGCGTACTCTTCCGAGCTACAATCGTTTATTATCCCAGAACAGTACTCCCCTGCGGATTCAGTTATTGCAAACCATTTTACCTGCTGTACTGGTTCCCTTGGGATTAGCGGGATTGGTGACATCTGGAATTATTTCGGGACGCAGCCAAGAACAAACTGAGCAGTTATTACAAAATGAAGCATTATTAACCAGTGATCTGGTCACTGAGTTGTTAGCCGAAGCCGAAAAAATTCCCGCAATTGTGGCGCATAATCCGTTAGTCATTAATGCGGCGAAGAATACGGCAACAGTAGCTCAAACTGAAGGGCTGACGACAATTCCGATTGAGCAGCTTGAACAAACCTTCGCCACAAATAAAATTGTTCAACCCAATTCAGCTCTGAATAGTTATCTGCAAAGAACAGCAGAAGTTAGCGAATTTGCGGAATTATTTTTTACCGACAAACACGGGTTTAACGTCGCCTATAGTCGCCCGACCTCGGACTTTGTGCAACGGGATGAACAATGGTGGCAAGCAACGAAAACAGGTGAGGGTCGGTTAATCGAACCGACATTTGATCAATCGGCAAATACCTTTGGAATTGAACTGAGCCAAGCGATTACTGATCCGAACTCAGGTGAATTTCTGGGTGTGGTCAAAGGGGTCTTACCCGCCGCAGCGTTCGGTACAGTGCTGAATAATTTGCTCTCAGATTTACACGTAGTTGATTCTCAAATCGTACAACTTTTAGCCCTGACCCAAGAGGGTAATGTCACTGTCATTCATAACGTCGGGATTCAGGACGGAGAAGGTCAACAGACAGTTGTGGGCGGTGATGCGATCGCGCAAGGTGCCAAAATGTTGCTCGATAGCCTACAGTCTCAGAATCCTCAGGCGGAATCAGTAGCGAGTAATTTGCCACTCAAAGATTTAACCATAGAGTCAGTCCCCTCTCAGGTTGGCGATTCTTTCAACAGGGCTAACTTTGAATACGCGGGTCGCCGTTATCTTCTGGTCACCGTTCCCAAAACCAACTGGGTGATTGCGGTTTCCATGGAACTAAGTGACCTCCGCCGCACTGGATCTCAAGCCGCGCTGACCTTTTCCTTAGCGTTTCTGCTCTTGGGCGGTGCGATCGCCGCAATCCTGTTATTTTTAGCCCGTCGTTTGGCAATGCCCTTAAAACAATTGGTTGGCACGGCGGAACAGATGATTGCAGGGGATCTCAATGTTCACGCTGAACCCGCAGGTCCGACAGAAACCCGCCTCTTGTCACAAGCGTTTAATAATCTGGTCACCAGTGTTAAGGGGTTATTATATCAGCAATCGGCAGAAACACAACAGGCAGAATTATTTGCCAACATCGCCATTTCCCGCGCTCGGACTGAACGAGATTTAGAGGAAGTCTTCCAGACGGCTGTTCAAGGGGCGTTGCAAATTCTGGGCGTTGATCGGGTGGTAATTTATCGGTTCCAACCCGACTGGCGGGGATACATTTCCAATGAAGCCGTCGCTCCCACTTGGACTCGTGCCTTAGGGGATAAAATTGAAGACCCTTGTATTGGGGATGCTCTGATCGAAGCTTACAAACAAGGACGAGTCGTACCCACCGATAATGTTTTTGAAGCGGGTTTTCATCCGGATCACCTCCAGTTAATGGAACGGTTACAAGTGAAAGCCAATTTGGTCACCCCCATTCTCAAGGATGAGCAGTTATTTGGGTTATTGATTGCCCATCACTGTAATGCGCCCCATAATTGGCAGAATTCGGAAATTGAGTTTCTCAAGAAGTTAGCAATTCAAGTTGGTTTGTCCTTAGACCGGGTGAACTTCTTGGTCGAAAAAGAAGCGGAAACCGAACGGGCGCAACAACTGAATGAAATTACATCCAGCATTCGGGAATCCGTGACCGTGGAGGAAATTTATCATGCCGCGATTACAGGAATTCGCAAAACCATGAAAACCGATCGCGCGATCGTTTATCTATTTGACGAAAACTGGAAAGGTACAATCACGGCTGAATCGGTGGCAGAAGGCTTTCCCAAAGCCTTGGGCGCGAATATTGCTGACCCCTGTTTTGCGGAGCAATATGTAGAAAAATACAAGCAGGGGCGGGTCAAGGCGATTGAAGATATTCACAAGGCAGGTTTAAACAAGTGTTATTTGGGTCAACTGGAACCCTTTAACGTCAAAGCCAATTTAGTCGCACCGATTTTGGCGTATGGTGATCTTCACGGCTTGTTAGTTACCCATCAATGTTCCAGTAGCCGGGTGTGGCAAGAGTCAGAAATGACCTTCTTTAAACAGGTGGCGATTCAACTCGGTTCAGCCTTAGATCGTTTAGATTTCTTAGCCCAAATTGAGCAATCCCGTCAAAAAGCTGAAAGTCTGGCAGAAGAGCAACGTCAACAGAAAGAAGCGATTCAAATGCAATTAGTTGAACTGCTTAATGATGTGGAAGGTGCAGCCAGAGGGGACTTAACAGTACGGGCAGAGGTCAACATTGGTGAAATTGGCACCGTTGCTGACTTTTTCAACTCAATTGTGGAGAACTTGCGGCAGATTGTCACGCGGGTACAAGAGTCAGCAATTCAGGTGAATATGGCGGTTGGTGAAGACGAACAAGCGATTCAGCAACTGGCAGAAGCGGCACTGAAACAAGCAGAAGAAACGACTCAAATTTTAAATTCTGTCGAACAAATGACCCAGTCCATTGAAGAAGTCGCCGAGAACGCTCGCCAAGCGGCGGTGGTTGCGGGTACAGCATCCAATACCGCCCAAATGGGTCAAGCGGCGATGGATTTAACGGTAGAGAATATCTTAAATCTGCGGAGTACGATTGGGGAGACGGCGAAAAAAGTGAAGCGTTTGGGTGAGTCGTCGCAACAGATTGCCAAGGTGGTGTCTATCATTGAGAAAATTGCCCTACAAACCAACTTACTTGCTATTAACGCCGGGATTGAAGCAGCACGGGCTGGTGAAGAGGGTCAAGGCTTTGCTGTTGTTGCTGAAGAAGTAGGAGAATTGGCGGCAAAATCGGCGGCGGCGACTCAAGAAATTGAGGAAATTGTTGAGAGTATTCAACGGGAAACCGCGATGGTGGTTGAGGCGATGGAACAAAGTACCAAGCAGGTGGTAGAAGGGACACAGTTAGTAGATGATGCCAAGAATAGCTTGGGTCAGATGTTAGAGGTATCCTATCAGATTGACCAATTGGTGCAGTTAATTTCTACGGCTACCGTGTCTCAGACACAAACGGCGCAAGCGGTGAGTAGTTTGATGTACGAGATTGCTATGGTATCAGCCCAAACCTCAGATTCTTCGACAAAAGTGTCGAATTCGCTGCGAAAAACGGTGGAAGTGGCGCGAGAGTTACAGGCGTCTGTGGGAACGTTTAAGGTTGATCCAAAACTGGATTATGAATAAGGTTTTCTTGACGGTTTAGGGGCTACCTGTAGGGGCATAATATACAGCGGTAATAGCTGTATTAACACACCCTGCTACCGTTAAAGTCCCCCTTTTGATCCCCCTCCCGTCCCCCCTATTTGATCCCCCTCCCGTCCCCCTTTTGATCCCCCTCCCGTCCCCCTTAAAAAGGCGGAAGCCAGCGGATGCTTCGCTTTTTGTTCCATGGGGGATTTAGGGGGATCAAACGTATCCCATAAGAGCGGAAAGTGCTGTATCGTGTCCCTACTAGAGGGTTGATCAAGTAAATTGTAGGGGCGGGTTTAGGGATTCAAGCTAGCTTGTCACCCATAACTGAACAACAAAACCCGCCCTGATTCAATTGTAGAGAATAAATTGTACGGAGTTTCTGGGCGCACGCTCCTACAATATAATCCATCCAATTCGGTACGCTATGCCATTATAAAGGCGCGGTGGGTGTTGGTAACTGTTTTACTCCTGTTCGTTGTGCGATCGCACCCACTCCCGTATCTGTCTCGTTCGGGTGTTACTGCTGTTGACGCTTTTGCCATGAAGACGCGATCGCACCTTTTGATGTCTGTCTTTTGTCAACTCAAATAATTCCCCAACCCTTGCGCTTCGGTCAAATACTTGTTACATTAGTTTACATAAGCCGACACCCCGGACATCCCAAAAGAAAGAAGAGAGCCACTCTCTCATGCAACTCTCTCTATTCGGTACATCTACTACTCTTATAATCGCCTTTAGGGATGAGGGGTGTCACACCCAGTTTTGGATCAATAGCTGACAGCCTGAAACTGATCTGTTATTCATTAGCTGGAGAATATTAAACGCGATCGCACTTCACTAGCACCCAGTCATGCAGCTTCCCGTAACGCCTGTATATCTGAACCACAAATGGCGTTCAGATTACGAGTAATCTTCTCAATATCCCAGTTCCACCATTGAATCTCTAACAGTTCCTCAATAACGTTATCCTCAAAACGCTTGCGGATTTCTTGCGCCGGATTTCCCCCCACAATCGCATAAGGTTCAACCGGGCGAGTCACCACTGATGCTGTGGCGATAATTGCCCCATCCCCTACATGAACACCAGGCATAATTGTTGCGCCATAACCTATCCAGACATCATTCCCAATCACCGTATCCCCTTTGTGGGGCCAGCTATCCGGCATGGCGACTTCCCATCCGGAACCAAAAATTGGAAAGGGATAATTAGTAAACCAATCGGTGCGATGATTCCCCCCATTCATAATAAACTTGACATCTGAGGCAATCGCGCAAAATTTGCCAATTAGTAGCTGATCACCGACAAAATCAAAGTGATATAAAACATTCCGTTCAAAATTTTCTGGATTCTCGAAATCATCGTAATAGGTGTAGTCACCAACAATAATGTTAGGATTATTGATAATATTATTTAAAAAAACTAACCGAGTTTGGTCAGCTAATGGATATTTGCTCTGGGGGGAAGGTCCACAAATCATGGTTAATCCCTTGGGACTTTGACAGCTAGAAGTCACCACTGAAGTCGGTGGGGACTATTAAAGTTAACGACAACCCGGATTCTGTATAACCTGACTGGGGACTAAATCGCTATTTCTTAATTAATTTTTAAGACTTGAGCATTGAATGATAGACTCTCATCTCTCTTGAATAAGAAATCCCAATCAGCAATATAATAAAATAACTAAAATTGCTCAAAATCATTTTAAATGAACAGCCAATGGCTTTAACCCTTAAAGTATTTGAAGATACCCTCCTCAAACAGCAACCTGTCGATAGTAGTCAAATCTCTAACCCAGAAGACCTTTATAGTCTGACGGAAGGGACAGAGTTAGTACTGCACAGTTGGGACCCTAAGGACGGAGAACCTCACCATATCCGGGTGGCGTTTGCCACAGACCGATTTAACAACAAGAATACATGGTACGCCTTTACCGACCATATTCAGATTTGGGACGGCGAAACCGTGGTGCTACCCCCAGTGTCTCCCCCTGGTTCTACCGAAGTTCTGTTTAATGTGCGTTCCTGTTCCACCCATGTTGTGCGGGGACTGGATCAGCAGGTGATTAATGAGATGAACTTTATCACACCTGACACCCTGGTCAGTTTTGAAGACTTGAATGTGCGTCTGGGACAAGCTGTGTGGCCCTTCCTTCAGCCTGGTGCTAAAGCCGCCCTGGGGCGGGCAATTCGCGATCGCGGAATTCCTCTAACTATCAATTCGGCGTATCGCACCATTGCCCAACAGCTTATCCTCTACAATCACTATCGGGGAGGTCGTCGCTGTGGGATTCAACTCGCCGCCCGTCCGCCTCGTAGTAATCACCAAAGTGGTTTAGCGCTGGATATCCAAGATACCGATGGCTGGCGTCCCTTTCTAGAACGACATGGCTGGCGATGGTTGGGTCCGAGGGATTATCCTCACTTCGACTATATTCGTGGCGGACGTGATATTCGTAGCCTAGCGGTACGGGCGTTCCAACGGGTTTGGAATCGATACAATCCCCAGGATCGAATTGCCGAAGATGGGGGCTATGGACCCGCCACTGAACGGCGACTGAATCGGAGTATTATCGGCGGTTTTGGGGAAGTCTGGCAGGGCTTTGAAATCATTAAGTTGACAAGTCCATACATGCATGGTATAGATGTCCGCAAAATCCAGCAAGCGTTAGCAGATGCCAAAATTGATGTTGGGGTAGATGGCGTGTTTGGACCAGGAACTCAAGCAGCAGTCAAGCTGTTTCAAAAGGCAAGGAACCTAATTACCGATGGTGTGGTGGGACCGGCTACTCTCGTGCAACTGGGATTTTTCGGCGCACCTGTGGTTATTTCACCGCCCGAACCTGAACCCAAACCCACTCCAGAACCTGAACCCGAACCCGAACCCGAACCCGAACCCACTAAACCCACGCATCCACCCGCAACGGCTGTCGGGCGCATCTTTATTTCTGCGGGTCATGACCTGAAAGATCCCGGCGTTGTTGCTTTAGGGACGACGGAAGCCGAGGAAATGATTCTTACTCGTAACGCCTTGGTGCAGGAACTCCAGTCACGCGGCGTTAATTTCCTGACGGTACCCGATGATCTGGATCTGGGCGGTACAATCAAATGGATCAACGATCGCGTTCTGCCTGGGGATGTGGCGATAGAACTGGGTGGTAATGCCTTTAATGGTTCAGTTCGGGGTACTGAAGCCTATTATATTGATGGAAACGAAGACCGCAAGGATGATGCTAAGTTGGTCTTAGAGGCATTCTTGGAGAAAGTCCCCGAACTGCGTTTACCAGGAAAAGCCCTCTCTCGTGGTGTTAAACCGGATACCTTAAGTGCCAAAAATCAGCTTCCGTTTTGTCGTGAAGTCGCGGCGGCGTCGATTATCTTCAATCTCTGTTTCTTAGATAATCCCGAAGACTTAACCTTACTTCAAGAAAACCGCGATCGCTTTGCCCAAGGTTTAGCGGATGGCTTGCTGCAATGGAGTGGTCAAACGGCAAAATCAGATCAAACTTCACCCCATTTCCGACTGATTAATATCAAAATTCAAAACTACGATCATGACGAAAAAGGGCTTCTCGTCAACGGGAATTCCTATATTCCGGCGGATCTGGTAGAGAATTTAGGTGTTGATCTGACTGTGGAATCGGATATTCGCCAAATCAGTTATGGCAATGTCGTGTATGTAAAAGCGGTTGATCTCCAACCTTTTAATATCTCTGTCGGCTGGGATAGTGATACCCGAACGGTATTACTAAATACAGCCACTCAAACTGATTTGGATGAATCGGACAAGATTATTTGGTTTGGCAATGCCACAGAAGCGGATTTAAAAGCCTTTCTCACCAGTAATAATGACAAAGCCCTGGATCAGTTCCCCGACATCCATACCATTTACATTGAAGAAGCGGAAAAAGAAGATGTCAATCACGACATTGCCTTTTGTCAGATGTGTCTCGTGACCGATTTCTTACGCTTTGGTGGTTTATTACAACCAGAACAGAATAACTTTGGCGGTTTAGGGACAGCCAATAGTGATCCGGCGGGTGCATTTTTCCCAGATATTCGCACAGGTGTGAAAGCCCATATTCAGCACCTCAAAGCCTATGGAACGACTGCACCGATTGAACATCCGCCCATTGTCAGTCCTCGGTTCCAGTTCGTCTTACGCGGGAGTGCGCCTTCGGTGTATGAGTTGAGTCGGCGCTGGAGTCCTGATCCGGAGTATGGGAATAAGATTATGGCATTAGTGCGGCGTTTACATGGTGTGGTGTCTGATGTGGAAGACACACCTCAATCCTTCTTTATGCGTTTGAGTCATACGGTAGCGCATAAGGAAAATAACGGTAGCGATAGTCCTTGTGGGCTTTAATGTTACCTTTGGTTTCCCTGTAGGGGCGACCCGCTTGCCATTGGTGTCAACTTAAGCTCAACCCCTCTCTGACCCCCCTCGTTCCCCCCTTTTAGATCCCCCTTCCGTCCCCCTTCAAAATGGGGAGAGCAGATGTTGCTTCGCTTTTTTTGCACGGGAGAGGGGAGTAAGAGAATCTGGTTCCCCTTCTCCCCACGGTGGGAGAAGGGGTTAGGGGATGAGGGGGGAAATTTTGAACTGTAACATTCGGTCGGGGCGGGTTTTGTCACATCTGGGTAAAAAAGAAACGATAATAGTGAAACCCGCCCCTACAGACAGGATGCTAGAAGCATCTCTACATTTCCTCAATCCTTGTACAAAATTTAAGGCGAAAGAAGTCGATACTTCACGTTCACCACTTGCTCACTATCCAGGGATGATCCACCCGCCGAAACCTCCAAATCGCTTAATTCTAAATAAGTAGATGGGTAATCGTCGGAATCAGACGGCGATTCTTCAGCCGATAATTTTATGCCAAATAACGAGATGGCGGGAGTTTCATTCTCTGATTCATTATCAGGTAATGCGACAGATTCAGGTTGAAATCTGGATGAAGCTTGAGGGAAAAATGTGGCGTTATCGTTTAGGCTACGACTATCGAGTCCCTGTAGCGACTCACCAGATAGGGTGGCGTTGTCGGGTTGAGAGGGTTCAATGGGCATAGCGCCGACGGTTGGTGTCAAGCCAGCGACAAGTACGCCAGCGCCTAAAGGGATGATTATTTTACGCATCATTACCTTTGTCCTCAGAGTTGAATGGTTGGTTTGGGTAGATACACCCCGTCAGTTGATTCAGTAGCGGTGAAGCATTTGGGGAAAAAATTGTGGACGAGTATTCTAATTGATGATCCGGCAAATGCTTAGCTGATTTCACCGATTTTTTGTATTATTAAATACAATTTTTGGAAAGCTTTTGCTTGTTTCCCATGAGATAAGCTGTCATGCATTTAAATTGGGTATTAATTAAGGTTTAAGTACCGAACAGCTTAAACTGACTTAATTTTAAACTTTAGCAATGCATTGAATCTAGCGTATCTATCCAAAGGCAAGTCATCCTGCGATCGCGCCCTCATCCACATAACCTGTAGGGGCGGGTTTAGTCATAAACCTTTGGCATGTAACCGCTAACTATTCTACAAAACCCGCCCTTCCCCAGCCGTGCGATCGCGCCCTCATCCACCCAACCTGTAGGGGCGGGTTTAGGGATAAACATTTGACATGTAACCGCTAACTATTCTACAAAACCCGCCCTCCCCCAGCCGTGCGATCGCGCCCTCATCCACATAACCTGTAGGGGCGGGTTTAGGGATAAACATTTGACATGTAACCGCTAACTATTCTACAAAACCCGCCCTCCCCCAGCCGTGCGATCGCGCCCTCATCCACCCAACCCGTAGGGGCAGGTTTAGGAATAAACCTTTGGCATGTAACCGCTAACTATTCTACAAAACCCGCTCTTCCCCAGCCATGCGATCGCGCCCTCATCCACCCAACCCGTAGGGGCAGGTTTAGGAATAAACCTTTGGCATGTAACCGCTAACTATTCTACAAAACCCGCTCTTCCCCAGCCATGCGATCGCGTGGCGAACAAATCAGAGTTTGTAGTCAGCGCTTTAGCGCTTCTGGCACGCTTCGTGCCTACTACGAAACCAGGACGTTCACCTTAACTTAACTGTAGCGTGAGGATATTATTTTCCAGCTTTTAACCAAGCAAATACCTGAGCGACGGTTAGATTTAAGTCCAAAAATTCAGGAACTCTTAAGAGATCATCACCTGTCATCTCCAGGGGTTGTTCTCCCGGCAAGAATACCAGAATTAATCGCTCATCCGGGTCAATAAACCATCCTAACTGAGTACCCTGTCTCAGGCAATGGAGGATATTTCTGATCACCTTTGTGGCATTCTGATCAGGGGAGAGAATTTCAATTGTCCAATCGGGAGAAAGTGCGAATACATTTTCGATTTCACGGTTAGCATCAATAGGTATTCGTTGCCATTGAAATACGGTAACATCAGGAACAATTGAACGCCCGCCAAAGGTGCAACGCAGTTCAGGAAAAGCGAGGGCAATTTGCGACTCTTCAGCGACGTGGTTTATCTTATGGCAAAGTTGAAACTGTAAGCGAGAGTGTTTGCCTTGGGGCATTGGTTTTTGGTAGATGCGACCATTAATAAATTCACTGGCAGGTTTTGTCTCTGGCAGGTTGAGGAATTCGGTTAAGGTAATGGTTTGATCTAGCGTCGTTGTCATCGTTGCGAGTCGCCTCCTTACAGGTTAATCCCACCAGTGTTTCTTGGACTTGACAGAATGCCGTAATATCGTCTCCAAGAGATTGTCTATTGTATCGCACGATCTGATCAAAACAATCCGTAGGGACAGGTTTAGGGGTTAACTGTTGGGATGTAACCGATAACTGTTGTGCCAAACCCGCCCTCCCCTGGTTCAAAATCGCATCCTGAACCAATCACCCCGTTGAACGCTTTGGGAGCATCCCGTTTTGGACAAAGCATTACCTAAAGTAAGGCAATTCCAAGGGTTTCAGACCTATTCAAAGATTGGAATTGCCAAATTTAAACGCCCCCAACGCTTTCCCCTTGCTTTTTGTTTTTGCTCTCGCCAATGATGCTTTACCGTTGCCAATAGGGGTGAATAGCTAAAGCGAACCAACTTAGGATAGACGGGAATAAAAGGCAGGTTTTCTTTGCTGAATCGAACCGCTAATGTCCGCGCTAGGGTAAATATGTCATCACGATAGATGTTGATCTCTAGAAACTTAATTAGCTTTGCCAATATTTCTGCATTCCCTATCTTACCCAAAGCTTTTACTGCTTCCCATCTCACGTAAAAATCGGAATGATTGAGGGCAGCGATTAAACCCTCGACAGCTTGAGTATTGCCTATCTTAGCCAAAGCTTCTGCTGCTTCACTGCTCACGAAAACAGAGGGATAATTGAGGTCAGCAATTAAACCCTCGACAGCTTGAGTATTGCCTATCTTAGCTAAAGCTTTTACTGCTTCACTGCTCACGGAACTATCAGAATCATTGAGGGCAGCGATTAAACCCTCGACAGCTTGAGGATTGCCTATCTCACCCAAAGCGAATGCTGCTTTCTCTCTTATGGAACTATGGGAATGATTGAGGGCAGCAATTAAACTATCGACAGCTTGAGGATTGCCTATCTCACCCAAAGCGAATGCTGCTTGTGTTCTCACGTAACTATGGGAATGATTGAGGGCAGCGATTAAACTATCGACAGCTTGAGGATTGCCTATCTTAGCCAAAGCTACTGCTGCACTACATCTGACGTAACTATGGGAATGATTGAGGGCAGCGATTAAACTATCGACAGCTTGAGGATTGCCTATCTTACCCAAAGCTTTTACTGCTTCACTGCTCACGGAACTATCGGAATGATTGAGGGCAGCGATTAAACTATCGACAGCTTGAGGATTGCCTATCTTACCCAAAGCTTTTACTGCTTCACTGCTCACGGAACTATCGGAATGATTGAGGGCAGCGATTAAACTATCGACAGCTTGAGGATTACCTATCTTACCCAAAGCGAATGCTGCACTCCATCTCATGGAACTATGGGAATGATTGAGGGCAGCGATTAAACTATCGACAGCTTGAGGATTGCCTATCACACCCAAAGCTACTGCTGCATACATTCTCACGGAACTATCGGAATCATTGAGGGCAGCGATTAAACTATCGACAGCTTGAGGATTGCCTATCACACCCAAAGCTACTGCTGCACTGCTTCTCACATGATTATCGGAATCATTGAGGGCAGCGATTAAACTATCGACAGCTTGAGGATTGCCTATCTCACCCAAAGCGAATGCTGCTTGTGTTCTCACGTAACTATGGGAATGATTGAGGGCAGCGATTAAACCCTCGACAGCTTGAGGATTACCTATCTTACCCAAAGCCACTGCTGCTTTCTCTCTCACATCATTATCGGAATGATTGAGCGCAGCGATTAAACCCTCGACCGCTTGAGGATTGCCTATCTCACCCAAAGCTTCTGCTGCTTTCTCTCTCACGGAACTATGGGAATCATTGAGGGCAGCAATTAAACTATCGACCGCTTGATTGTTGCCTATCTTACCCAAAGCTTCTGCTGCTTTCTCTCTCACTAAACTATCGGAATCATTGAGGGCAGCGATTAAACTATCGACCGCTTGATTGTTGCCTATCTTACCCAAAGCTTCTGCTGCTTTCTCTCTCACTAAACTATCGGAATCATTGAGGGCAGCGATTGCTTGAGGATTGCCGATCTCACCCAAAGCTGCTGCTGCACTCCTTCTCACGGAACGATCGGAATGATTGAGGGCTGCTTGCCACGTCTGAACCATCTGTGAATTCACCTGACTCAGTACCATAAGTGTAGAGGTGATAAACCCAGCCTTTGGATAAAACAGCCAAAACTGGTAGAGTCTATCAATTACCTTAGCAACCAAAGGGTGAGAACATTCTGAACATTCCGCCAGACATCGCCCCGCCAAAAGTAAAAGCGTCTTAAAAATATCATCCTTTTCCTTCATAATCCCTTGCAGCAAAGGAATCGGATCATCCATCAATCCCGCCAGCAAACTTAGGGTTTCATGCCAGTCATAGTCCCAAAAATGCTGCCCCGCTAACGCCACCCCATTCTCAACCCGACTCAAATACGCTGCTGTCAAATACTCCTGAAACGTGCGGTGGAGAAAAAGATAGCGATCGCCCCCTCTATCCAATAGTTGAATAATACCATCGTTTTCTGACAACTCCTCAATCAAACTCGCCGCACTCAGCGTTTTAAAATCGCTGCACGCCTGCTCACTTCTCAGATAGTTTTCTATCTTACTCCTAAGTTCATCTATGGAAAAAATTTCCTTGCCTTCATCACTCAATTGATAAGCCAGTTCCTGCAAAAGCTCTTTTTTTGCTGATACTCGCGCCTGATTAACCGATTGTCGATGATTGTCAACTCCCCATTTTCCCAACATATAATCCACGGCTTTACCATACACCTGAGTCCGCCGTGCTGGAAGCGTCAATCCTTTGACTTGATATAAACTACACAGTAATGACAACAATAATGGATTTTGAGCTAATCCACTAATTTGGGGTTTATGGCGGAGTTCTTCAATCAATCCCTCGGCTGAGACAGAATCATCCTCTAGATAACCCGCCGCATTTTTAAACCAGGTTTGAATATAGGCTTCAGTTTGCTTTTGACTAAACGGAACAATTTCTACTTCTTTCGCCTCGGACAAAAATGCACCGCCATAGCCAACAATGCGAGAGGTGCAAATCATCGGACAGTTATAATTGCGGGCAAATCGGTTTAGCTTTTCGGCTAAACGAGTCCGATTCTGTTTGGGGACTTCATCTAAGGCATCTAAGAGTAAGTAACATTTGCCGTTCTCTAATTTGTCTTTGAGTAGGGTGTCGATAGCCGGATAGTTTTTGGGATAATCTCGCTGGATCAGTTGAGGGATTGCATTAATGATTTCTTGGGGGGTTTCATCTAAATCGGATAGGCGCAGAAAGAGGGGGAATATTACATTGTCTATTTTCCCATTTCCTACCTTATTTAAGTCTACAGTTGAACTCTCAGCCAAGGCTTTTTGATCCCCCCTACCCCCCTTCAAAAGGGGGGTTATATGCGAAAGATCTGGTTCTCCGTTCTGTACAACATCAGCGCCGCCTTCTTTAGTTTCCCCCATGGAATCAAAAGCGAAGCCTTCTTTAGTTTCCCCCTTTTTAAGGGGGACGGAAGGGGGATCTGTCAAGGTAACGGAAGAGAGATCTAATCGAGAAGAAATCTGGGAGGTTAGGTTTTCCCTCTCTTGTTTAGCGATTAATCCCGCCTCCATTTTTAATAATGTAGACTTTCCCATCCCCGGATCAGCCAGTACCATGAGTCTTGAATATTCTTTTTTCGCCTCTTGCCAATCCACCTGAGTTTGTCGCGATTCCTCAACTTCTTCCACTCCACCTTTGAGCGCATAAGCCTGTTTAATTTCTGCCTCAGATTCCCCATACCCCCAAGTCGTTTCTACCTCATGCTTATATTTCCGTTCCAGGGTGACTTGAATGGGAATATATTGCGCTTGCAATACAACGTTTTGCGGCGTGTGGAACAAGCCAATGGATTTAAATCGTTGATCATTTTCAATCGCCTCCAGAAATTGACAAACGGCATTCTTCTCCGGTTCTAACCCCAGTGCATCTAAACTCTCTAAACAATTGTCCCAGCGAATCAGATAACTTTCATCCCGTTTACTACACTGAATCACGCCTACCACACCCCCCAAGTCTTCGGCAAAAACAGCGCCGCCGCTAGTTCCTGACTCGACTTTGGCATCAATTCGATGAGAGAGAAAGGTAGACTGTTCTTGGGGTAATCGATTCCAAGGGTTTGTGGCGGTTACAGTTTGGATGCGATAGGTGGGTAGAAGTTTAACAGGCGCACTGGGGCGAATGGTTGGGGCGGAAAAGTTAATTCCTTCGGGAAAATATTTCTGTTGCGAGGGCGGAAATCCATAAACCGTTACCGAGGTTGATAAGTGTTGGGGATTAATAATCGGTACGGCGGGGGCGTTTTCAATCGTTATCTTGAGAATAGCAATATCGACATCAGGATTGGATAAGGCTTCGCACCATTGCGCCTCGTATTCCTGTCCCTGATACTCTACTATAAGGCGATCGAGTAAATAAATAACATGGTGACAAGTGATTAAATAACCATCAGCCCGAATGATGAAACCTGAACCTGCGGTTTCTCCTTTCGCGGGATTCAGGATTTTCACCATGGATTCCCGGAGTTGGTCAAGACCATAGTAACTCATCTTAAACTGGGATGGGGTTGACGTTTTATGGGATAAGCTGTTCGGTATTTAAACCTTAATATCAATAATGGCGCAATCCTTGTAGTGCAGGCATCTTGCTCGCTACTAATACCTAATTTAAATTCATGACAGCTTAAGCGCGTCAATGGGTAGGGGCGGGTTTTACTATTATCTTTTCGGTTGTATCCTGATGTAATTAAACCCGCCCTGATTCACAGGTTTTGTGTTTTCCGGTGAATGGTTAGGTATGGGGAAGTTATATTATTTCATCATAGACGATGTTTTTGTACGGTGTTTGGGTATGATGAAAGGATTGGGTTGGGTTCTTGGGGTTTGATGGGCTAAGGTTCCCTTACTACGAACTACAAGAGCATTGGGTTGGGTTCTTGGGGTTTGATAGGCTAAGGTTCCCTTACTACAAACACTTAAAGTGTTTAAGCTGTTCGGCATTTAAACCTTAATGTCAATAATGGCGAAAGCCTTGTAGTGCGAGCATCTTGCTCGCTACTAATACCCAATTTAAATGCATGACAGCTTATAGCGAAACGATTTGGCTGGGTTCTTGTAGTTTGATGGGCTAAAGCCCTTACTACGAACTACAAACTACGAATTGGGTGGAGTTTTTTGCGTTAAGTCCCATTCAATGGTGACTTTGACATTGGCTTGGGCGGTTCCTTTGGTGACAAAGGGGATTCCGGTTTCTCCCCCAGCTTGTAAGCCAAATTCTAGGGCGACTTTACTGGGTGCTAGGTTATCGGTGAGTCCTTGTTTGACACTGTCGAGTACCAGTTTGGAGTAACTCTTGACTGTACTCTTCATGGTTCGTTTTAATTTATTCGTTCTCTCTTGAATATCATCAATATTGCTAACGGCTTGCAGTGTATCACTGTCTTCCTCATCATATTGGATATAAATGGTTTCGCCATCATCGCCCATAACTTCTGTTATTCTAGTGGTCATAATTAAATATCTCCTTTAACTCATGAATGTAAGAGAGTGCAAGAAAACAGAAATAACGAAACAGCTTACATCTCCCCTGCTAGCCTACAGATACAAAACGGAAGACCCATCTTTATTCAATCTAATTGATAATTTTACTCACTCCAAAACCTCCACAATACCCGATCGCCCATCAATTCTTACCCGTTGACCATTGCGGAACATCTGAGTCGCATTATGAATATCCATTACCGCCGGAATCCCATATTCCCGCGCCACGATCGCGCCGTGGGATAGCCGCCCGCCAACTTCAGCAATTAAGCCGCCTGCACGCGCCAATAGGGGTGCCCAGCCGGAATCGGTGTAGGGGACAACCAGAATCGTTTGACGGTCAATGTCTGGAACCGATTGTAAATTACTTAAAACCCTCACCAAACCTTCCACTTGTCCCGCACTTGCGCCAATCCCGACAAGACGCTGTTGAGCGGGTTCCGATTGGGTTTGCATCAGAAATGAAACGGCGGGAGGATTACCATAGAATAGAGGCGGAACACTGCGTAATTGACGATGCTCATCTAACTGCGATCGCCGATAGTTAATCAATCTGGGAAGTTCCTCTCGCAACACCTGATCGGTTTCAGCGATTAGACGCTGAATCTCCGCAAATTCTAAGAAAAAAATATCCCCAGCTTCAGAGAGTAAACCGGATTCTAACCACCGCTTTTCTAAGGCGACAAAACTCCAACGCAAGTCGGCTAAAAATTTGGAATAGACTTCAGTCACTCGCCCTTTTAAATTCAACCGCGCTTGTACCACTTCCGCTTTCCAGCGCTGACGCTTGGGCGGTTTAGTTGCTGGGGGAGGATCACATAAAAACTGGGCAAAGAGTTGGCGTATCGGTCGCGGATCTTCTTTCCATCTGGGAACGGCAATATCTGTGGCGACATCGCTGAGATAACCATATTGTGCCAGAAATTGGTCGAATTGTTCTAAAACACTTTGAGCATCGGGAATTTCTGACAAGGTGGTAAATACAGAAGCGTGATTATCACAATTAATTTGTTTGGGACTTAATAAATGGCGGGTATCATCAGCTAATTGGGCGAGCGATCGCAAACTGGCAATTTCTGGAGTTTGGCTACTATCTAATTCTTCATCTTTTACCTTGAGCAACGCTTGTCGCAGGGAAAGGCTTAAAGGAGCCAGAATGCTATAATACGTGGCTCGTTGTAATTCCGATAGTATCTGGTTCACTCGTTCCAGAATTTCGGCGTCTGATAATTCTGAAACCGATTGCTCTTGCAGTTGACTTAAAACCGGAGCAAAATGGTGGTGATAATCTTGCTCAAAATCCTGATCTAAATTCCATTCCCGACCTAACAGCCGCAATAATCCGGGAAGGTTCCGCAGCGTGGATTTCAGGGGGGGTTTAGAAAATTTCGCTCCCCTGGTTAGAAACTCCAAACTTTCTGGCGGTAAACCCATGCGCCGGAAAATATCACCTAACAATGTGGCATTAAAATAGGCGCGAGAATAATGCAGCGTAGCGGTTTGATTAAACTCCAATCCCTGCGATCGTTCTTTTAACACGATGGTAAAAATTTTCCCCCAAACACCACAGGTGAGGGGACGATTAATTGACCAAGTGAGGGGTCGAATCAGTCCGGGAATCACCTCTGCGGCAATCTTGCGCGTCCAGATGGGTTGTAGATTGGTAATTGGTCGCGTTTGTAGCAGCCATAACTGCTGACCGTCATAAGTCCATTCAATATCTTGGGGAATCCCATGATAGCGGTCTTCCAATTCCCGCGCTAAAGTAGCCACCTCCTGGATTAACGCTGGGGGTAAATCCCCCTCTCCTTCAATTTCAACCGATGGGGAACGATTATCTCCATTCTCCTGTTGATCAAGTGGGGCGGGTTTCGTCGAGTTATCGGTTTTGTCCTCAAGGTTATCGGTTAAACCCGCCCCTACAAGCTGGGGTTGCTGGAAAAATACCCGATACTGTTCTGGGGTGACTTGACCGGATACAATTTGGGAGGCATCTCCGGGTAATCCTTCGAGGACTACGGTGTTTGGTTGTTGCTGCATGGGGTCACGACTAAAGGCGACACCGGAAAATACCCCTTGGATTTGTTTTTGAATTAAGACAGCCATCGCCGTGTCGGGTAAATCGCGGTTACGGCGATACCCTCTGGCGGCGGGGTGATGATACGAGGCTAAAACTTGGGTAATCGCTTCTTTTAAAGCGGGGCGGCTGGTTACCTGTAAAACCGTTTGATATTGTCCGGCGGATGAAGAGAGTTCCGCATCTTCCCCAATCGCCGAGGAACGGACAACCAGGGGTTCTGATTCAGAAACCGGGAGATATTTGACCAAGGGTTGCATATCATCCCCTGGTGGTAAGATCCATCCCTGTGGTACAGCATAACCCCAGCGCTTAAGCTGGGATAAAGTAGCCGCTTTTGAGCCAACTTGTTGGGGATCAAGTTCGCGTTCAAGCGGAATAATAGCTTTATCGCCTCGGAAAAAACGAAACACTGATTTAGATTCTGATTTTGCCTGTTCTGTGGGAAGGTCTAAGTCATCGGGAATTTTCTGATAAATCCAACCGATAATTAGACTCAGCGCGATCGCACTGATAATTCTAGCGGAATCATGAGGATGTAACAGTGCCAAAATTAGGGGAAATAAGACTAAAACACCATAGCGTCCCGTCGTGCGATCGCGGATAATCGTAAAACCAATCCCCCCAATTAAAAATACCAATAACGCGACGCGCCAATCATGCACCACAAATCCCCAGACCACATTTGTGGTTCCCGCCCCTTTGCCCATCCAGTAGCGCCCCATAACTAGCATAATCAGAGCAATAATTTCCCAGGCGGGTTCTGTGGGGAAGAAATAATGCGCCAGCAAGACAGCCGCAATTCCCTTCAAGGCTTCTGATAGTACAGCTAAGATCCCCACCCAACGTCCACCGTGGTAGAACGCCGCCGATACAGATACATTACCCGTACCGACTTGAGAGAGTTGGCGTCTAGTGAATAAGTAGGTAATCCAGGAAATCAGGGGAAGTCCACCTAGCAGGGGACAGAGGACAAAAATGAGTAAAGCACCCCAAACCTGTGTTAGCGTCATGGGACATTTGTTACTGAGATTTCCTTGATCCTACAAGGAAGACGGAGGAGATGAGATGTTCGGCTGGTAAGTAAGTAGAATGCCACTGATTTAAGGCTGGTGGGTTGAGCGAAGTCGGGTGGGTTGAGCGAAGTCGAAACCCACCCTACGGTATTTCTAACCTGTTGATAGAGAACTAACCTATCCGTGTAATCCGTGTGACTAACCTCTCACCCCCTACCGCCATCTGTCCAATAAATCCGTGAAATCAGTGTTTTAAGGACTAGGATACTTAGACGCCGGTTCAAAGTAGCGTACTGGCTCACCTTTCAACGCCTGACTCATAAAGTCGCGCCATATTGGTGCAGCAAATCCACCCCCTGTCGCTCCACCCCCTAAAGGTCTGTAGTTATCATTACCAATCCAAACCGCCGTCGCTAATTGTGGCACATATCCGACAAACCAGACATCCCGTTCTGAACTGGTTGTTCCCGTCTTCCCAGCCGCTGGGCGTCCTATTTGAGCAGCGGTTCCGGTTCCACCTTGAATCACCCCTTGGAGAACAGCATTCAGTGACGCCGTTGCCCAGGGATCAAGCACGAGACGGGGTTTCGGGGTATTGTCTAATAACACATTGCCCATACTATCGGTTACCCGGACAATGATCGTGGGATCAGAATGCCAACCCGTATTAGCAAAGGTGGCATAAGCCCCCGCCATTTCCAAAGGCGTCACCCCAATTGCACCGAGGGGTAAGGAGGTTACGGGTTCCATCGGGCTTTTAATCCCTAGGGTGCGACATACTTCAATTACTTTATCTAACCCAACCGCTCTGCCAAGCTTAACCGCTGGCACATTTCGCGACTGCACTAACGCACTCCGAATACTCATCGCCCCACCGAAACCACCACCATAGTTTCTCGGCGAATACCAGCCACTCCCATCCCGGTAACTGACGGGGGTATCCATCACCGTGGAATAAGGCGTATATTTACCACTGGCAAACGCCGTGTAGTAAACAAAAGGTTTAAACGCTGAACCCGGTTGACGGCGAGATTGAATCGCTCGGTTAAATTGGCTCTTTTCGTATCCAATCCCCCCAACCAAGGCTTTGACATAATGGGTGCGCGGATCAACGGCGGCTAGTGCTACTTGGTCAGCATATAACCCTCGACGGCGCAAATTACTGTGAGCGCGAGCGATGGTGTTTTCCGCCATGCGCTGGAAATTGTAATCCACCGTAGTTTGGACGCGCATCCCGCCTTTGAGAACCGCATCGCGACCAAATCGCTCATTCAACTCTGCCACGACAGCTTCGGTGATGTAGGGAAGCTGGCTGGTTTGCCAGGAAGTGGGCTTACCCACGCCCAATGGTTGAGCTAATGCCTCTTTTTTCTCCACAGCCGTAATCCATCCCAATTCCCGCATCCGTTCCAGGACAATTGCTTGCCGTTTTTTGGCTAAGGGATAGTTGACAAAGGGACTATATTCTTCGGGAGACTGAATTAATCCAGCCAGCATGGCTGATTCTGCCAAGGTTAAGTCGGTGGCGGGCTTGGCGAAGTAGCTCTCCGAGGCAGTTTGGATGCCATAATTGTTATGACCCCAATAGATCTGATTCAGATACATTTCCAATATCTGATCTTTGGTGAAGATTTGCTCCAGCCGAATTGCCATGACTGCCTCGGCAATTTTACGCGAGAACTTCCTCTCCCGCGACAGAAACAAGTTTTTCACCAGCTGCATCGTCAAGGTAGAACCGCCTTCTACCACAGCCCCCTTCTCCCAGTTGGCTAAAAAGGCTCGACCGACACTGTTGGGGTTAACGCCATGGTGGATATAGAAGTGGCTATCTTCCATGGCAATCACTGCTCGTTTGAGATTGGGGTTAATGTTTTCTAACTTAACCACCTCTCGGTTGGCTTCATCATGCAGGCTAGCCAGGTGCTTCCCCTTGATATCGTAGATGTAGGTCGTTTCGGTGGGAACATAGCCCCTGAGGACTCTCACATCGGGAAGATTGCGGAAGCTTGTCGCCAAGCCCACCAGCCCACCAGCCACAACCGAGCTAGTTAGCATTGTAATGCCGAGAATGGTTCCGCCTGTTACCTGAGCGACTCCTTGCACGAATCGGAAAGCGGGTGGCAATCCGTTTTTACTATCTCTTTGTTGTTTTTGTTGGATGGTACTAGACGACACTGTGATTTTACTTCCTCACTCAAGAAAAAAATACTGAATGGCTGTGTGGGAGGCAACCTTAGGGGGAATACGTTCTATACCTTCTATAAGATGATTACAGAAATTTATGGCAAAGTCAGGATTAGCGATCAATTCGGTTTGGGCGATTCTTGACCCCTGTAGACGTTGCTCCCAGCGTTGAATCAGTGGACGGGTTCTCCCTTAGATCTTAATATTAAGCCTGAGATAATCGTTCATGATAACAAACCTAAGTATTTTGGCTTTTAGCTGCAAAAATGGTAACATTACCATTCTGGATTGGCATAAAAAACGGTAAATCGTGACATCCTCCCACAGCAAATCGGAGATTATGCTGTGGGCTTCCCAACCTCACGATTGGGCATTGCTCCCCTACGCCAGTTATCTAGGCACATAGCCCCCGACACCTCAACTTGAGAGCCAATTTCTTGCTTTTCCAGAGTCCCTGGATACGTTTCTATACCTCGATTACAGATTTCTTGAGCTGAAGCAATATCGCGATCTACCTCGTATTTGCATTCAGGACAAGAATGTATTCGCTCAGAGAGTTCTTTCCTGACCGTGATTCGGCAATTCGGGCAAGTCTGGGAAGTCCCTCTGCAATCTACTTCGCCCACAAATACTCCTCGCTTCTTACCGACCAACTTGAGGATAGAGCGAAACTGCCCAAAACCAGCATCAATCGTCTGCTTACCCAGAAAACCCTTTGCCATGATTCGGAAATCTATGTCTTCAACAAAGATAGTATCCGCCATGTCACAAAGCTTATGGGCAAGTTTATACTGGTAATCCTTCCGCTTGAGTGCGATGTGATTGTGCTGCAACTCTACCTTCTTCCTGGCTTTCTCGTAATTCTTGGAACGCTTTTTTTTCTTCGCTAACCGACGTTGTAGCACTTTCAGCCGCCTTTGTTCGGTTTTGAAGAATTTACGTCCAGGTTCGACAAATCCATCACTGGTAGCCAGATAGGAAAGCAACCCCACATCTACCCCAATGGCGTGACCATGAGGTGAAGGATCTGGAATTTCCAGATCTGAGTACAGAGTGATTACTGCAAACCATCCCATTGCCTTTTTGACTACCCGTACTTGCCTAACCACAAATCCGTCAGGGATAGGTCGATGCAAGTTGATTTCCACTTTCCCTAATTTGGGAAGTTGGATGTGCCAACCTGTAACTGGGTTTGTCTTGAATTGTGGGAATAACATCGACTTCATTTGTCCCACTTTCTTGAAGCGGGGGAATCCATAACCCCTCTCCCTAAAGAAGTCCCAAGCATCATGCAACCTTCTAATGTTAGTCTGCAAGACTTGGGAGGGAACAGATTTAAGTCGTGGAAATTCCTTCTTAGCTTTAGGTAGATTGTTTTGTTGTTGGTGGTAGCTAGGAAAGGGATAATCGGCACTCATGATATACTCAGACTCCAAACTACACCTATCCATTGGACACTTGCGAGAAGCAATCCAGTCTTTGAGTTCCCGCAACGCATAGTTGTAGGACACCCGCAATGTTTCCAACCACTCATTTAGAAGTTGGGCTTGTTGGTTATCAGGATATAGGCGGTAGGTGTGGTTTAGAATCATAGGTAGGTTCTACCACATTATCATTGAAGTGGTAAATATTAATTTCGGGGATATTGAATCCCACCCGAATCGCGAGGGGCTACCCCTTCAACGAAGTAAGGGGTAGGGGGAGAGCGGGAAGTGCAAGGGTTCGATACCCGTAGCACTTCCATTTGTACAGACGCTTCTTTCATCGCGTCTGTAACCCCCGTTGGTATAATGGTAGCCATGAAACAAGTGCTGACGATAGTCGTAAAGCTTCAACCTACGCCTGAACAAGCTGCCAAAATTGAGGCAACCCTTCAGGCGTTTGCTGATGCTTGCAACTATGTCAATCAACACACAGATCCAAAGCTGACTAACAAAATTGCGATTCAGTCTCTGACTTACCAAACCATCAAGAACGAGTTTAACCTCGTGGCCAACATGGCAGTCAGAGCTTGTGCGCGTGTAGCAGCTAACCGCAAGGTAGCTAAACACAAAGTAGCTAAACACAAAGTAGCTAAACACAAAGTAGCTAAACACAAAGGTAAGCCGGTTAAATGGTTTGCCCCAACCAGCATCGACTGTGACAAAGACTTGTTTCGGTTTCGCGAACATGATTGGACGGTAAGCCTTGCAACTACTCACGGTAGAGAGCGAGTTAAATTAAAAGTCGGCAACTACCAGAGAGGAAAACTCAAAGGGAGAAACCCGACTTCTGCTCAATTATGCAAACACCGTGATCGTCAGTTCTACTTGCACATCCAAATCAAAGATGATGCCCCAGACTCGCCAATTACCGACAAAGTAATTGGCATTGACTTAGGGCGGCGCGACATCGCCGTTACGTCTGAAGAGAAAAAATGGGACGGTTTGCATATCCAATCAGTTCGAGATAAGTTTTCTCAAGTTAGGGCATCTCTCCAGAAGAAAGCCCCGAAAGGCACGAGGACAACTCGGCGTAGATGCCGGGAAGTTTTGAAACGGCTGTCGGGGAGGGAGAGACGTTATCAACAATGGCTCAATCACAACATTTCCAAGTCAGTGGTCAAACGAGCGGTTGAGTTAAGTGCCTCAATTGCTATAGAAGATTTAACCGGGATTAGGGAAAGAACTAACCAGCAACCCAGAAACAAGACTGAACGCAGACGCTCTAATTCATGGGCGTTTTACCAATTGCGCCTGTTCATTGAGTACAAGTCCCTTGGCGCTGGTGTTCAGGTTATCCCTGTTTCCCCTGCCTATACCTCCCAAATGTGTCACAATTGCCTGCACATTCACCCTGTAAAAGGAAAGTCTTACCGTAGTGGCAAGATTTTCAAGTGCGAGCATTGTGGCTGGCATGGAGACGCTGATTTCAACGGAGCCAATAATATTGCACTTGTGGGGCTGTCTATAAACCAGCCTGGAGGCACGGGGTTATCGTGCAAGCTAAACCGAACTCCCAGATATGTTCAGCTTAGCTTGTTCGATGACTTCAGGGCTACTGAAAACCCAGACCTCAGCCGTTAGGCAGGTCTGGGTAGTTTATTCAATTTCTGCCATTCTCCTGTACTTCACTCCTGAAAGATTTCCCAAACGAATGTCAAACGCTTTAAACACAATGTCTCAGTCATTATCTCGGTTATACCGAGGTGTTAGTGACATTTTTCCCAACCAACCGGATTCTCAAGACCCGAGTGAGAACCTAGAGCAACGGATTCGCCAAACTGAGCGTCCCTTGCGGATCAAGTTGGGAATTGACCCGACGGGGACAGATATCCACTTGGGTCATAGTATTCCGGTACGGAAATTACGGGCGTTTCAGGATGCGGGTCATACGGCTGTCCTAATTATTGGCGATTTTACCGCAAGAATCGGTGATCCAAGTGGTAAATCGGAAGTACGGAAGCATCTTTCTGACGAACAGGTGCAGCAAAATGCCCAAACCTACTTGGATCAGGTGCGTCCGATTTTAGATTTTGAAACACCAGGACGCCTGGAAATTCGCTATAACTCGGAGTGGCTAAGTAAGTTGGATTTGGCAGAGATTCTCGATTTGTTAGCCACGATGACGGTGGGGCAGATGCTAGCGAAGGAGGGGTTTGCGGAACGATTTAAACAGGAAAACCCGATTTACCTGCATGAGTTTCTCTATCCCTTGATGCAAGGGTATGATTCGGTGGCAGTTAAGGCGGATGTGGAGTTAGGGGGAACGGATCAAAAATTTAATATTGCTGTGGGGCGAGACTTACAGCGGCATTTTGGTCAACCCCCCCAGTTTGGATTACTGCTGCCGATTTTAATTGGTACTGATGGTGTGCTGAAAATGTCGAAGTCGCTGAACAATTATGTGGGGTTGCGGGAGGCGGCTCAACCCATGTACCAGAAGCTGGAAGGGACGAAGGATAATCTGTTAGAGGAGTATTTTGAGCTACTCACCGACTTATCCTTAGCGGAACTGCCAGTAAATCCCCGCGATCGCCAACAACTCCTCGCTTGGACAATTGTCACCCAATATCACGGTCAAAAGGAAGCAGATGAGGCAAAAGGCGGGGGCGCTATCCCAGAGTTTTCCCTCTCTCAAGTGGAGTTTCCCGCCAAGTTGTTTTATATCCTTAATGCCAGTGGGTTGTGTAGCAGTAGTGGCGAAGGGCGGCGACAGATTAAAGGCGGCGGTGTGAAGCTAGAGGGCGATCGCATTACGGATGTAGACTGCACCTTTGATTCCCCAGAGGCTTTAGAGGGCAAGGTTTTACAGGTAGGGAAAAAGAAATCTGTGCGGTTGACATCCTAAGCAGCTAGTGCATGTCAGCAAAAGTTTTTGGTTACTGGGCGTGCAAGCAGAGGGAGCAGGGGAAGCTGTGAATTAGCGCAAATCGACAAATTTGTCAATGAAATCCGGGGAGCAAGTGGTATTATAAAGATAATCAGACTGTGTGTTCCAGAGGAGGTTCGCTCATGTCACCATTATTGCCGCTAATACTGCTATGGGTTTTTCTCGGAATGGCTTTTTTATCGAGCATCTATGCAGAAGGCAGAGCCATTACTTAGCGCTAAAAAACATAGAAAGAACAGCAAAAAGCATAGATACAACTAGCTTTGCTATACTGAGAAGAGAACGAACGTCCGAGGAAGTCGGATTCCTGTAAAGCGGTGCCTCGGAACTGAGTATCGTTCCTCAATAGTTTCGTACAAAACAGGCTATATGCCTGTGGGTCGGGAGAAGTCTTTCCCTATTAGGGAGAGACACTTCACGCATATAACTACAAAAAAAGGGGAAAGAAATTTCTTTCCCCTTGAACTCTCTATGGGTTTGAGAAATAAGTCAATTGTAGGGGCGGGTTTAGACGCTCAGGTCTGCAACTCACCAATAACGGCTCAACAAAACCCGCCCTTATTCAATTGTAATTGTAGGGATGTAATTGTAGGGATGGGTTTAGACACTCAGATAAGTGGGTCAGAACGCCTTCTGAGATTGCATAAGTTGCGCGGTTAAATAAAAATGGGATAATCTGTGGCTACTTATAAACAAGCATTTTCCATGTCAGTAGCAGAGCGGATTATAGTCCCCTTAGATGTACCAACCGAAGCCCAAGCGATCGCCCTCGTGGAACAATTACCGCAGGTGAGGTTCTGGAAAGTCGGACTGGAGCTATTTGTCAGTAGTGGATCTGCAATTCTTCAGATTCTCAAACAGCGGCAAAAACGGATATTTTTAGATCTCAAGTTTCACGATATTCCCAATACGGTAGCTGGGGCAACACGGGCGGCTGCTGGATACGGGGTAGATTTATTGACAATTCATGCCGTAGCCGGGCGCATGGCACTCAAAGTAGCGGTAGCAGCAGCGAAGCAAGGAGCAGAAGCCGCCGCCTGTTCACCCCCAAAGTTAATTGCGATTTCCCTACTCACCAGTTTGAACTCACGAGATTTAGCCTTTGATTTAAAAGTTCCGATTGAGTTACCCGAATACGCCCTACAGATGGCACTTTTGGCACAAGAAACCGGATTAAATGGTGCAGTTTGTTCACCTCAAGAAGTGTCTCAGCTTCGCCAAGTGTGTGGGGATGACTTTCTCCTCGTTTGTCCCGGCGTCCGTCCAAGTTGGTCGGAACAGGACGATCAACGGCGATCGATGACGCCAGCAGATGCTCTGAAAGCGGGGGCTGATTACCTGGTGATTGGACGCCCGATCACGGCTGCGCCTGACCCCGTTGCAGCGTGGGAAAGAATTTGTGAGGAGTTATAGCGCTTAGCGCTGATATAGTTATAATCATCAGCTAGATACCTATGGTGTAATGAGTTGAACGGATGGAAAATATGTAAGATAACGATTGACATCACGGGTAAGCAGAGGCATATTTGCTATGACAGCATGAGCGCCGATATAAAAGTCAGGAAGTGGCGATCGCCGTTCACCTCCATGTCGGCGATATGCCAAAAAGCTTTGTCCTGCTAGGAAAGCGGCTGAATAGGGTAAGGGGTCTCGACGAAAAAAATCTTCTGGTAAAGCGTCTTCTACTTCTTCGGGTTGATTAAACCCAATCGATATTTCGGCGTAAATGATCGGGTTAATCACCAAATCTCCCTGATTGGCGTAGTCAGTTAGCATTTGCGATGACCAGTCAAACCATTGAGGATCTTCGGTGAGAATATCCAAGATGACATTGCTATCTACCAGAATTTCGCTCATCGGTCTCCGCGAGTTAGTTGGATAATGTCGTTAGTTGTCAGGCGGTTCGTTGCTTTACCACGAATGGCAGCAATCATTTGTCTTCCTCGGCTGAAACCTTGAGGCTTGCGAATGCGTAAGGTATTTCCTACTACTTCAAGTTGAACTTCTGTTCCTGGTCGAAACCCAAGCTGGCTTTGAATGTTTGGAGGAATAGTAATTTTACCGTCTGTGTCAATTTTCATTGTTTTTATCCTCCTAGGGTAGCTTAATTATTAGTGAATTTCCTGATAGTTTAGCGATCGCACTATTCTATTTTTTGGGTTGAAATAATTTCTTGTCAAAGTCTCTTGTCACTCCTTATGAATCTTAAGTTGCTCCAATGCTTAACAGTTGCCTGTTGGCTGGGATTTCAGATGGATAGTGGGGCATTTAACCCCAATTTTACCCTAGGCTCACAAACGCTGCAGACGAAACCCACAAAGCTAAGAGTTCTCCCCTGTACGCCTACACTCCTGCACCCCTGTCTTCCTAAACCCACACTTCTAGCTCAATCGGCGTGTCCCTCAGATGTAGAAACTTTAACGTCTCTAATGCTGCGGGATTTACCGGACTACGCGAATCGGGTGATCCAGCGATCGCGACCTGTAAATGAGGACATCGATATGAATCTATATATCATTGTGGCAGGGCGAGCAGAATTTCAACCCCTGACTCTCGGTCCCGGTTCCTATAATTCTGTGACGACTGCAAACGTAGAACCCCCACAGCAAGTGTTTTTTACCACTCTCGAACGCCAATATGTCGAGGGAGGTGCGATCGAACGAGAGAGTTTTCACTGGCTATTTTTAACCAATACCGATAGTGGATGGCGTTTGGCTCTGATGTTTACGCGCCTAGGTTCACCTTCACCAGAACGCCCACCAACGCCGCCACGAGAGAGTAGCGATGGTATTATGGGTCGAGCTGTGCAGCTCTGGTTGCGAGATTGTCGGGCGGACGCAATTCGAGCCTCATACAGATAGTGGTCTATCTTACAATTTAAGTTAGTGCTGAATCGGTTGGGTTTGATTGAGGGCATCTTGGTAAATACCTCAACTCCAGTCTTTAACTTTCCTTTGCTAGTGCCAGATTAATGCCCGATAATTTGCGACAAACTATTGCTCTTTACGTAGAAGATATTGAATCGCCTGTGGGTAGGCGGATTAATTTGCTGATTATGGGGTTAATCCTCTTATCTTCAGCAATTTTCGTGTGCGAGACTTATCCCATACCGCCGCTGCTTCGCCTAAGTCTGGATATTATTGATCGAATTATCTTAATTATTTTTGTTGCCGAGTATTTACTACGCTTTTGGGTTGCTGACTCTAAAGTTAATTTCTTTTTTAGCCCGGTTTCGCTTATCGATCTAATCGCGATCGTGCCTTTCTTTATTGGCGTGACGGATATCCGATTTATTTTAATTTTCCGTTGGTTTCGTATCTTACGGTTAATTCGCTTCCTTACTTTAAAAATTTATGTTTTTAGACTTAGCAATCAAGATGCCATTATCTTAGCTCGAATATTATTTACATTGTTCACCATAATATTTGTTTACTCAGGATTAATTTATCAAGTTGAACATGGAATAAATCCTCAAAAATTCAAGACATTTTTAGATGCCTTCTATTTCGCTGTAGTAACGATGACCACCGTTGGATTTGGTGACCTCACGCCAATTTCAGAAGGGGGTCGATTACTAACAGTGCTGATGATTTTGACAGGCATTGCTTTGATTCCTTGGCAATTGGGCGATTTAGTCAAGCACTTACTTAAAACGGCTAACCAAGTGGAAAAAGTCTGTGGCGGGTGTGGTTTACCTTTTCATGATTCTGATGCTCAATTTTGCAAAATTTGTGGGACTAAGTTAGGGACTGCTGAATAAGCTGTAATGCATTTAAATTGGGTATTAGTAGCGAGCAAGATGCAAAGCCTGCGGCATGGCTTCGCTTAACGCACTACAAGGATTGTGCCATTATTGATATTAAGGTTTAAATGCCAAACAGCTTAAGTAGATTGGTAAGGAAAGGGAAACACATAGACAGATCGCCGACTTCTTGGAGAAGTCGGCGATCTTGCTTAAGGCTGTACCTCATAAACCTGAAATCTACTGTAAGCCATTCAGAGTTAAAGAAATATTCCATCTGTCTATAGATATAAATATTTAATTTAAACTTGAAACTTGGGGTAGACGCTATAAATAGAGAATTAGGATTAATATATGGAGGCTAGGCAGAGCATATAGCCTAAAAAAGTAACTTTTATCAACAATAAAGATAAATGATATGCTAAAAAATAATTTGAATCACTTTAAAAAATTACTTAGCCCTATGGGAGTTGCGTATACAAGTCTTTTCCTGACTTTTCCAGCATTAATATTCCTGGTCTCTTATTCTAGCCCTTCATCTAACTATCAAGCATATCCTCAGTATAACACTAACTTAATGGTACAATTACGGCAATTTTTGGCTCAAAATTACCCTAATCATAAACCATCCAATGAAATTATTCTTCCCGGTAAACTCTCAGTTGAGAATGAGTCAGAGGCAAATACTCGGTTATAAATCTTCCATTTCTTGATAAAGTTCTTCTAAATCCTGCTGTTGAGTCCGCCGCGAACGCCGTCGATATTTCTTAGTGTTTAACTTGGGTTCGTATTGGGTTTGTCCCTTGCCTTTTATTTTCTCCTTAAGGGTGGACTCTGGATCAGCTTGTTGGTTTAAGCGTTCCTGACGCGCGATCGCTTCCTCTAAGAAACCCAGATAATGATCGTAGCGTTCCCAGTCTCCCTGTACCGCACAGTTAGGTTCATCTCGATGTAAGCAGTCACTAAATTGACAACTGGCTACCGTTAACTGTTGTCGCGCTTCGGGAAAATGATGGATTAAATCGGCTGGCGTGCAATCCAAGTCAGGCTGATTAAATCCCGGCGTATCTGCCAATAAACCCCCTTGGGGTAATTCAAACAATTCTACATGGCGGGTAGTGTGGCGTCCCCGTCCTAATTTTCCAGTTACTTCTCCCACGCGCAGGTTGGCTTCGGGGGCAAGTTGGTTAATTAAACTGGATTTTCCCACTCCAGACAATCCAGCTAAGACGGTAATTTTCTGGTTTAAGCGATCGCTGAGTTCGGCTAAACCTGTGTTAGTGTAAACGCTGATAAATATAGGTTGGTATCCCCAGGCATTCAAGCGCTGCTGCCACTGCTGTTGTTCTTCTGGTGTGACTAAATCACTTTTATTGAGACACAAACACACCTGGAAACCTGTCGATTCTGCCTTGACTAAAAAGCGACTCAGTTGATACGCATCCAGGGTAGGTTCTGCTAAAGCAAAAACTAAGAGAATTTGTTCAGCATTAGCCACAGGAGGACGATCCAGTTGAGTTTTTCGAGGGAGAACTTCTGCGATCGCCCCTCGGTTCCCTGTCCAGTCTGGTTCCTCAATGACAACGCGATCGCCCACCATCACCCGTTGACCAATTTTTTTCAATCGGGAACGACGGGTACACAATAGTGTAGAGACGTAGCATGCTACGTCTTCTTGATCACAATTAGACTCTAATCGAACCTGATAGAAATTCGCCTGAACTGCCAGAACTGTCCCCAATAAGGGGGCAGATAACTCAGACGGTGGGATATCGACTAATTCGCTCATGCAGAGACTTGAGGACGCCGTACTCTTAGAGCAAAGTAGCCTTTGCGATCATCGAGTGCCTCAATCGGATACCCTGCCATCGCCAGACTATCGGGAACCTGTTCAATCGGTTCCCCTGGATCAAGCCAGACTTCTAATAAAGATCCGGGCGTCATTTGTTCTAGACGTAGCTTAGTCCGCACAAAGTTAATTGGGCAAGGGGTTCCTCGCAAATCCAGTTGAGCATCAGGTGTCTGATTAATTGTCGATCCCGTGGGCTTACTCATCCGCGAAACAGTCCTCCCAAAAAGTCTTCTATACCTCCTTTACCCGTGCGATCGCCTTTAATTTTTGCCAGCTTCTCCAGTAACTCCCGTTCCTCCGCTGTGATTCGGGTAGGAATATCGATTTGAATTGTAATCAAATGATCACCCCGACTCACCGGATTTCCTAATTTTGGCACGCCATGATTTTCTAATGTCAGCACCGTATTCGGTTGGGTTCCGGGGGGAATCTTCAATTCCACCGGACCATCAACAGTATTAACCTGGAGGCGACAGCCCAAAATAGCTTGTAAATAGCTAATTTTCAGATCCGACAGAACATTAATTCCATCTCGCTGAAATTCCGCATCTTCCTCAACAAATAGGTAGACATATAAATCTCCTGGAGGACCACTGCGTAATCCAGCATCCCCTTCTTTAGAAACCCGTAGCCGGGTTCCATTATCCACACCGGGCGGAATCGTAATTTTTAGCTTTTTGGTTTCTTGTTTGCGACCTGCTCCCCCACAGGTTTCACACTTATCCTCAATCACCTGTCCTTCGCCGTTACAGGTTGGACAGACTGACACTTGAGTGAAACTGCCAAAGGGGGTACGAGTCGCGCGACGCACTTGTCCTGAGCCGCTACAGGTCGAACAGGTACGCGGTCGAGTTCCCGGTTTAGCCCCCGTACCGTTACAGGTATTACAGTTTTCTAGGTGAGGAATGCGAATTTCCTTTTCCCCACCGAATACAGCTTCCCGGAATTCTAGCTTCAAGTCTAGGCGCAGGTCATCCCCTCGCGTCGGTCCACCCCGCCGACGGCCCGTTTGCTGACCCATACCCCCAGCAAAACCGCTGAAGAAGCTTTCAAAAATATCAGCAAAACCCATATCCCCAAAATCGGGATAGCCGGCTCCAGCAGCACCTGAGGATACACCCGCTTCACCAAAGCGGTCGTATCGTGCCTTAATTTCGGGTTCGGATAGGATTTCGTAAGCTCGATTAATTTCTTTAAATCGCTCTTCCGCTCCTTGTTCCTTGTTAACGTCGGGATGGTACTTTCGGGCAAGGCGACGGTAAGCCCGCTTTATTTCTTCTTTGTCAGCGTCGCGAGAGACGCCGAGAGTCTCATAGTAGTCAGGCATAGAGCAATGCGGGAGGGTTGGATTACGTTACGGAGGTGGGTTAATCGGGATAGTTTGTACAGAGAATCGGCTTGATCGCCACCGAGGGCTGATATCCTGATCACCTGCACGTCTATCCATTTTGGATAAAAAACCAGCGAATTGCTACTTACATGTAGGCATTGCCTTAGTCAACTGTTTCATAGTCAGTATTATTTACCGTTTCATCATCAAAGTTCAGAATTAACTCTTCTTCTTCGGGTTCCGACTCAGAAGGTTCGCTAACTTCTACAGGTGAGGCAAGTTCCTCCTCGCTTTCGCTAATCTCATCGGGTTCTAAATCGGGCGCACTCTCTTGGTAGACGGCTGCACCAATAGTAAACAGGGTTTGTTGGAAATCTTCTAGTTGCTGTTTAACGTCCTCAACTGGAATCGAGGGGTTTTTGAGTGCAGCTTGTAGCTGTTGCTTTTTCTTCTCTCCCTGCGCCTTCAAGTCCTCGCGTACCAAATCGGCATTGTCTTTTAGGGTCGATTCGTAACTGTAGAAGAGGCTTTCGGCTTGATTTTTCAGTTCCACCAGTTGCATCCGACGGCGGTCTTCTTCGGCAAATTGCTCGGCTTCTTGGCGCATCCGTTCCACTTCACCACTATTTAATCCACCAGTGTTGGTAATTCGGATGCTTTGCTCTCGTCCTGTGCCTTTATCCGCCGCTGAGACGTTAAGAATTCCATTAACATCAATATCAAAGGATACCTCAATTTGAGGCACACCCCTGGGAGCCGGAGGAATGCCTGCCAGTAGAAACTTACCCAGGCTCTTGTTATCACGAGCCATTGCCCGTTCACCCTGGAGGACATGAATTTCCACAGAGGTTTGTCCGTCCGTCGCCGTGGAAAAGATTTGCGATTTACTGGTGGGGATCGTGGTGTTACGCTCGATAATTTTGGTGAAAACTTCGCCTAAGGTTTCAATCCCCAGTGACAATGGAGTTACATCCAGTAGCAACAAGTCTTCAACTTCACCGCCCAAGACGCCCCCTTGAATGGCTGCACCTAGGGCAACCGCTTCATCGGGGTTGACCGACTTATCGGGTTGGCGACCGCCAAAAAACTTACTAATCGCTTTCTGAACGGCGGGGATGCGAGTCGAACCCCCGACCAGCAGAATCCGGTCAATATCATCAGGCTTAAGTTCGCCATCTTTGAGCGCCTGTTTTACGGGTTCAACGGTGCCTTTGATCAAGTCGCTCGCCAGTTCTTCAAACTTCGCTCGCGACAATTCCATCTCTAGATGTTTAGGACCTGTTTCATCTGCGGTAATAAACGGCAGGTTGATCGAGGTGTTCAACATGCTAGAGAGTTCAATTTTTGCCTTTTCTGCGGCTTCTCGCAAACGCTGTAGCGCCATTTTATCTGCGCCGATGTCGATGCCTTCTTGTTCTTTGAACTCCTGGATCATCCAGCGCACGATCACGTTATCGAAGTCATCGCCCCCTAGATGATTGTTGCCAGACGTGGCTTTGACTTCAAATACGCCGTCGCCCAGTTGCATCACCGAGACATCAAACGTACCGCCGCCTAAGTCAAAGACGAGAACTTGGTGTTCTTCGTCTTGCTTGTCCAGCCCATACGCCAATGCTGCGGCGGTTGGTTCGTTGATGATCCGCAGCACTTCTAAACCGGCGATGGTGCCGGAATCTTTGGTTGCTTGCCGTTGAGCATCGGTAAAATAGGCAGGGACTGTAATCACCGCTTGTTCTACGGGTTCACCGAGAAAGTTTTCGGCATCGGCTTTCAGCTTTTGCAGGATCATGGCAGAGATTTCCTGCGGGGTATATTGATGGGAGCGGATCTGGACATCAACCGTATCGTCGCGACCCTTAACACAGTTATAGGGAACTCGCGATCGCTCCTCTACCGTGTCCTCCCATCGACGACCAATAAACCGTTTAATACTATGGACAGTATTTTCTGCATTGGGAACTGCCTGACGCTTCGCTAGTTGACCAACCAAGCGCTCATTCGATTTACCAAATCCCACAATACTCGGTGTGGTTCGTCCGCCTTCCGTACTGGAAATGACGAGGGGCTTACCTCCTTCGAGGACAGCCACGCAACTATTTGTTGTGCCCAGGTCGATGCCAATGACTTTTCCCATAGCGCTTCGGCCTATCTGATCGGTAAGGTTTTCTTTTTAAGGTGGTAATCTGTGGTTACAGAACTCACCTGACGTGCGCTCAACCGTTGTTTGGGGTTGATTGTTTTAGAGATGGACACCCAAGGGGGGAGTATCCCCGTGCCGCTTAACTTTCTGGTTCTGTCGAGGTGTCTTCCTCTGAGGTTACCACGGGCTCTGGAGCCGCAGCAACTTTAACCATGGCATGACGCAATACGCGATCGCCCAAGAAATAGCCACGCATCAGTTGTTCGATGACGATTCCTTCGTCATATTCCTCACTCGGCTGTCGCATCACTGCTTCATGGAAATTGGGATCAAACTCTGTTCCTTCCGGACGCATCGGCGAAACCCCAAGACGTTTGAAGGATTCCACCAGTTGTTTGTAGATCCCCTGATAACTCTTATGCACCGCCATCTCCCCATCATTTTGAGGTTTGATTTGCGATCGCGCCCGCTCAAAGTTATCAACCACGGATAATAACTCGCCCAGAGTATTACGCTTTACTTGATGGTCTAAATCTTCTTTTTCTTTAGCCGTCCGCTTGCGGAAGTTATCAAAATCGGCAGCCATCCGCATGGATTGGGTTTTAAAGGCTTCAAATTGCTGATTAACTTCCTCCAGTTGAGCTTTGAGGAGTTCATTTTCCTGCTGCAAGGTTTCGATAACCGCGACATCCTCCTGCTGACCGGGCAATCCGGCAGAGTCCGATTCCGCAGACTCACTCTCCACCCCTTGTCCGGCCGAAGTTTCTGCCGCTTCCGTTGTCACTTCAGCGGTTGCCGCTTCTGCCGTTGATGGTGATTCAACATCGGGTTGTGTGCCAACCTCCTCCTCAGAAGTTGCCTCATTTAAATCGGGGTTATCTGAATTCACGGCCTTCTGCTCATCTGTTTGTTGCAACGTAGTATTTGGTTGTTTGTCTTCGTCACTCATAATTCACTCGTACTAAAAACTCAATCAATCTCCTGCTCCTTCAAGGGATGGCAACATTTACCTTGCCCAGATTAACGGCAAGATTTTGGGTAGGCTAAAGTCCCAGGCATCAAGTCCGGATTGCTACCTCCTCAAATCCTAGTACATACTGGGGAAAATTGTCTGTTGTTAATGCGTCTATTGATTCAATCACACCTAAACAGGAGTTCTCGCCGTAGAGACATAGCCTGTTACGTTGAGGATTTGGGGGCGGAGGCACTCTAGGGGTCTGAGGAAACGGTTAAGATAAAACTTGAGGCGGTATCCCCATCTATAATAAGGAATAGATTATTTTATCAGGGTTATAGAGGACTAATTTTGAATTCAGTCAGAATTCTATCACATTTAGATTATCTGAAGACTTGCATTTCACCCTTGCCAGGATATTGGTAACTCCAGCATGTTGGCATCCAACCTTATTCGATTCGCGCCTCAAAGTGTTTCCCAGCATGGGTACTCCGATCTAAACCCAGTGAGCAGGGAGCCATTCTGAGATCCGTCAAGCCCTTTTATTCAAATTGGCGGCAAGGCAATGGGGTTACCGTTGTCGCTTCCTCCAGTCAGTACGACAAACGCTAAAACTTTTAGGAATTCTGTAATCAAGGAGATAGTCTCACCCACTATGACTCAATCCCCATCATCATCAGCAAGACGTGCCCTTGTTGTCAAAAACGATTTTTCGCCCTTTGGAAATAAACTGGTTCAATCGGGTTACGTTGATGACGGTCAAATGCGGCAGGCATTGGCGGAAAGCCGTAAGTCAGGACGACCTCTGACCGATGTCGTTGAATCAATTACTGGGCGTCAGTTGCCACCCGACTTGATACGCCAGTACAAGAAACAGCAACTGTTTGAACTCAAAATACTTTACGGTGTTGAATCTCTTGATCCGGAACTTGGTGATATTTCTGGTCACCAAGTCAAGGAACTCATCGAACGCCTAATTCCTATTGATATCTGTAGTCGCTATCGTTTAGTGCCGTTATCCAAAAATGATGGTCAACCCCCATCGCTTCTGGTAGCAATGGTTGATCCGGATAACCTTGACGCCCAAGATGATCTGAACCGGATTTTGCGCCCTCACGGGATTGATCTACGGCGGATGGTGATTACCCAGGAAGACTATCAGCATCTGATTAATCAATATCGGGATCAAAAACTGGCACAAGAGAAGGAACAGGAAGCCGCCAAGCAGACAAACATCAGTCAGGATCTTGATAATTTAACCCTGTCTGATGCACCAGAGGAAACGACGGAAGAAGACATATCGAAAGTCGCGGGTGAAGCCGGTGGTGCCCCGGTAATTAACTTGGTGAATAAAATCCTCGCCAAAGCCCTACAAGAAGACGTTTCTGACATTCACATCGAACCCCAAGAAGAATACTTGCGGGTTCGCTTCCGCAAAGACGGCGTACTGCGGCAAGCCTTCGATCCCTTACCTAAAACAATCAAAAATGCCGTTGCTGCTCGCTTCAAAATTATGTCAGATTTGGACATCGCTGAACGCCGATTACCCCAAGATGGCAGAATTCGGCGCATGTTCCAAGGGCGCAAGGTTGACTTCCGAGTCAGTACCCTACCCAGCCGTTATGGTGAGAAGATTGTCCTGCGGATTTTGGATAACTCTAGCACCCAACTCGGTTTGGATATTTTGATCACTGACCCAGAAAGCTTAGAAATGGTCAGGGAAATGACAGCACGACCCTTTGGGCTGATCTTGGTCACGGGTCCGACGGGTTCGGGTAAATCCACAACCCTCTATTCTATGCTGGCTGAGCGCAATGACCCAGGTGTCAATATCAGTACCGCAGAAGATCCGATTGAATATTCCTTACCTGGTATTACCCAGGTACAGGTACTGCGGGAAAAAGGCATGGACTTTGCCTCGATTCTACGCTCATTTCTACGCCAAGACCCGGATGTAATTCTGGTGGGTGAGACGCGAGATAAGGAAACGGCAAAAACCGCGATTGAAGCGGCGCTCACTGGACACTTAGTCTTAACCACGCTCCATACCAACGACGCCGCCGGCGCCATTCCCCGCCTGGATGAAATGGGAGTCGAACCATTCATGGTGTCAGGTGCGCTTCTGGGAGTTTTAGCCCAGCGCCTGATGCGGAAGGTTTGTACTGAATGTCGCACACCTTACCAGCCTACCGCTGCTGAACTAGCTCGATTTGGTTTAGCTGCTTCCGGCGAAGGGGAAGTCACGTTCTATAAAGCTAATACCCTACAACCCGAAGAAATTACCGACGCTCGCTCCAAAGGAACACTCTGTCAAAAATGTAATGGAATTGGGTACAAAGGACGAGTGGGCGTTTATGAAGTCATGCGGAACACCGAACGACTGCAACTCCTAATCAATGAAGGAGCGCCTACTGAACGGATCAAAGAAGCAGCGGTGGAAGAAGGGATGAAAACCCTATTATCCTACAGTTTAAACCTGGTGCAGGATGGTCATACAACATTGGAAGAAGTTGAACGGGTAACGTTTACTGATTCCGGTCTTGAGGCAGAAATGAAAGCCAAACGTAAGCAATCCCTCTCCTGTAGCACTTGCGGCGCTGGGTTAGAACAGGAGTGGTTAGACTGTCCGTACTGTATGACCCCACGTTTTTGAGACTAAAAGCTGGGACTATTCATCAATTGTTGTTGGCTTCAACCCCCAACAACAATTGATTAGGTAACGAACACTGACAATTAACAACTAATTCTTATTGGAGACAACGCCATGCCAATGGATTTAATGATTGAAGACTTGATGGAGCAGCTCGTTGAAATGGGTGGCTCAGATATGCATATTCAAGCTGGGGCACCGGTCTATTTCCGCATTAGTGGCAAACTCCAACCCTTTGGGGAAGATCCCCTGAATCCCCAAGAATGTCAGAAGCTGATTTTCAGTATGCTCAATAATAGTCAACGCAAAGAATTAGAGCAGAACTGGGAATTGGATTGCTCTTATGGGGTGAAGGGATTGGCTCGCTTCCGAGTCAATGTTTATAAGGAGCGTGGCTACTACGCCGCTTGCTTGCGAGCATTGTCCTCCAAGATTCCCAACTTTGATCAGCTAGGTCTGCCTGATATTGTGCGGGAAATGAGCGAACGTCCTCGGGGATTAGTACTGGTGACCGGACCAACCGGCTCAGGAAAAACCACCACACTGGCGGCAATGATTGATTTAATTAATCGTACCCGACCTGAACATATTCTCACCGTCGAAGACCCGGTGGAATACGTTTTTCCCAACATTAAAAGCTTAGTTCACCAACGTCAAAAAGGTGAAGATACCAAAAGCTTTGCCAATGCGCTCAAAGCCGCCTTACGGGAAGACCCTGATGTGATTCTGGTCGGCGAGATGCGGGACTTGGAAACCATTTCACTGGCGATTTCAGCCGCAGAAACAGGTCACTTGGTCATGGGAACCTTGCACACCAGTTCCGCCTCTCAAACCGTGAACCGGATGCTGGACGTATTTCCTCCTGAACAACAAGCTCAAGTCCAAGCTCAACTATCCAACTCCTTGGTCGCCGTCTTCAGTCAAACCTTGGTACCCAAGAAAAACCCGAAACCTGGTGAGTTTGGTCGGGCAATGGCACAGGAAATTATGATTGTTACTCCAGCTATCTCTAACCTAATCCGGGAAGGCAAAGTGTCCCAAATGTATTCCGCTATCCAAACCGGAATGAAAATGGGCATGATCACCATGGAACAGACATTAGCCAATTTAGTCAAACAAGGAACGATTTCCTTTGAAACAGCCGTGTCCAAAAGTTCTAAGCCCGACGAATTGCAGCGTATTCTCGGCGGTGCCGGTGGAATGGCTGCTGGTGCCAAAGGCGGCAAAGTTGGTGCTAAGACTCGCTAAGTCATCGGGGTTAGTTCTCTCGTGAACTGGAAAAAATATCACCGGACAACTAACCCTTTCCTTCAATCCTTTTTTCATTCAGACGCAAGCTATGCCTACCTTTATTGCTGAGGTTCGGGATTCTAAAGGAAATGCCAAAAAAGAGAAAGTTAAAGCTCTTTCTACGGATCAAGCCCGTGCCCACTTTCAAAATCAATATCCCACTGTCGGCAGTATTCAGAAAGCGTTTAGCCTGGAAGACCTAAATTTAGACGCACTCCAGGAAAAAATGACGAGCGTCAGTGTCAAAGACCGAGCCGTTTTTTCCCGGCAATTTGCGGTAATGGTTAATGCTGGGGTCGCCATCGTGCGCTGTCTGGGTATCTTATCGGAACAATGTGCTAATCCCAAGCTGAAAAAATCCCTAACGGCAATCAGTAGTGAAGTTCAGCAGGGAACCAGTCTCTCAGATGCCATGCGTGAACATCCCGCCTGTTTTGACCAACTCTATGTCAGTATGGTGCAAGCGGGGGAGGTTGGGGGTGTCCTAGATGAAGTTCTCAACCGATTAGCCAAGCTGCTGGAAGATATGGCGCGGCTGCAAAACCAGATTAAGTCGGCAATGACTTATCCTCTGGTGGTTGGTGGCTTTGCTGTACTGGTGTTTTTGGGAATGACCATTTTTCTCATCCCCATCTTTGCCGGGATTTTTGAAGAAATCGGCGGCACATTACCAGCCCTGACTGCCTTTATGCTCTGGTTGAGTGGTGTTCTCAGAAGCTGGTACGCTCTGATTCCAGTTGGGGTGATCATCGTTACCACAGTTGCCATCAAGCAGTACTACAAAACCCCACCCGGTCGCCTGCAAATCGATGCACTCCTATTGAAAGTACCTCTGTTTGGTGAACTGAATGAAAAATCATCAGTCGCCCGGTTTTGCCGCGTCTTCGGTACGTTGACTCGTTCCGGAGTTCCCATTCTTAATGCCTTAGACATTGTTCGGGATACCTCAGGAAACCAAGTGATTGCTAACGCGGTGGAAGCTACCAAGCAGGAAATTCAGCAAGGGGGTTTGATCAGTGTTGCCATGCAAAATGAGCAAGTTTTCCCCGGTCTAGCTATTCAGATGATTAGTGTTGGTGAAGAAACTGGGGAATTGGATTCAATGCTGATGAAGGTTGCCGATTTCTATGAAGATGAAGTTGAGCAAACGGTAAAAGCATTGACCAGTATTTTAGAGCCTGTGATGATTATTGTTATCGGGGGAATGGTTGGTACAATTCTGGTCTCTATGTATCTGCCCATGTTTAAAGTGTTTGAAACGTTGGGTTAAATTGGACAGCATTTCCAGGATATGGCGCGTCCATTCCTACAACCGTTTGATGGTAGAGGATTTGCCGTGTTGATTCAGCTACTCGTACAGCATGACGGAAAAAAACTTATCCTTCACGCATTACTGAAACGCTGATAAGGAAAGCATTTTGAAGGCGTGCATTCCTAGGGAACGGTACTAACAACCTGAGCAACCTCTACTGATTTTCCACTATGGTTCGTGAATAGTATTTAAACTAGTCCATAAGACGTTAGTAAATCGCTACTTATTTAAAAATGCCAGTTAAGCCATCTAATTACGAAACAAGTTTAGCCGAATATAGCCACCATGAGGGGGCGTTGGCGCTTCTGAAGCAGCATCGACCTTACTTGGAAATGATTCCGAGTATGCGCCGCCCCTCAGAAAGTGTGATCACGATTCCTTTACCTATTGTGCGCCTGCGCCATCTCCAATCCTCAACAGGACATTCTAATCTAAACAGCTTGAATGGAACGGTTGGCTTACCTTGCGATGTTGCCATGTTAATGTGTGACCCAGAATGGAAAATAAAAATGGGGGTGGAAATTATCATTTTCATTCATCGCCCCCATGAGGATTTTTCTCATTTATTGGGTCGCTGGCGTCAGACGCAAGTGTTGCTAGACAAAGATTATGAATGGTTAATGCCCCCCCGCCATCAACATGTTCTCAGTGAAGGCGTTGACCGGATTTATCCCTTATTTGTGATTTTCCCAGACACACCTCAACGGATTCAACAGGGGTTATCGGGTGCTTGTTTACCGTTTGTTATGCAAAGTCCAGATTATGTGACGGAAGAGGAAAAATCAGAAAGCTTCTCTACTGAACGTCCACCTGCTTAGTAGAGACGTAGCATGCTACGTCTCTACATTCGGTCTTCCCCAATCCCCAATCACCATAGACTATCGAACAAAGTGGGGCATCACTTCAGCCGCTGTAAATAAACCGTAAAGACCTCGTTGATGTAATGATATCCCTGCTTTGAGATAGCCAAAGGCTGGACCACAGACATTAGCCGCCATACTGGTTTCATCACCAAGAGTAAAGGTGTGGGTTGAGGTTTTGCCTTCAAAGGTGCGTCCGGTTACCTGAACATTTGTACTTAAGGGTTTTTTGGGATTACGGGTATCAACAACGCCCCCGACAGTGACGCGATCGCGAGAGCATATCCCAGCTAATTCCAACATGATATCATCAGCGTGTTCCATATTCTCTAAGGTGAGAATACCATTGGTTTGATCCAGAAGCGCTTCTACATCCGCATCACTCATCTGACGTGCCTGTTCTACATCGTAGCCGGGAAGGTGGGCAATATCTTCTCGAATCGTGGCGCGATAGGCTTCCCAATTGGCAATACCGACACCAAAGGTAATTTTAACGCTGTGTATTTCAGCATAGCTTTGAGCCGCGATCGCTGCCGCAGCGGTTAAGAGTCCTGGTGTGGCACCACATCCCGCCATGTAGGTGATTCCGGCGGCTTGGAGTTCATCTTTCATCGCGAGTAACTGTTCCACCGCACTGGTACGCTTCAGGGCGTCTACCAGTACCCCCCGCCACCCTGATTGGATAAACTGGCGGGCGACTGATGCCATAAACGTATTCGGCAAATTAGGTAGGGCAAGGAAATAGCCATCCACTGCCGCATTTTCGATTAAATCAGCAATCGTGTTATTGCTGAGAGTGCCTGCGGGTTCGAGATACCCCAGTGACCCTTGATTATGATACGTTGCGATCGCGCGATCGGGATCTAACCCAATAGCATCATAAGCCCAGCCTTGTTTATCAGCAGCCGCGACCCAAATCATATCCCGTTTACCAGCTAGCACTCTAGTTGCCGCTTGTCCTAATCCGCCAAAGCCTAAAATACCGACTCGAACAGGTTTGTTTTCCGTAGAATCCATCAAATTCGCCTTATGCGTCTCACTCATAGCGATAAACCTTAAATCAAACAAACTTCCATTATCTCCCCCATCTTCCCTGTGCCTCATCCCCATGTATATTTTTGTTAAGAACGCGATTTGGGCAATCCTGCCGCTTGACTGGGAGAGCAAGATACGCGAAACTTAACAAAAGATTAGTGTAAGATACTAATCAAGTATTAATTTCTGTTAAGGTTTAATTCGCTATGATGCGAATAATAACGAGAGACTGCTCAACTGGCGAGATAGCTGGTTGTGTACACTCAGAGGCTGTCGCTTAATTGGTGTTACAGCCCAGAACTGGAGGACTGACCCAACCGTTAACAAACTGATGGAAACCTTAGAATTTGTCATTTATCCAGATGGTCGAGTGCAAGAGAAAGTCACGGGTATCGTTGGCGCCTCTTGTGCGGAGGTGACTGCTGCCATTGAAGCTCAGTTAGGGCAAGTCGTCTCGATGGAGCAAACATCGGAATACTTTACCCAACCGACTCAGCAGTCGGCAACAGCAACCGCTCAAGCGACCTATAGCTCTTGGTAAGTTTTTTTGTTCAATTAGCTTTCTTTAACCAAAATGTCTCATTTCAGCAACATAAAAACTCAAATCCGCAACCTGACCTCTTTACAATCGGCGTTAACAGACCTGGGTGTCGATTGGAAAACAGGTCCTAGTCAAGTGCGTGGGTATCAAGGTCAAACCAGAACCGCCGAAGTGGTTATCGAACAAGAGAATAACTACGATGTTGGTTTTGCTTGGAATGGTAAAGAATACGAGCTAGTTGCTGACCTCCAATACTGGCAACAGCCGTTATCCGTAGAGGGTTTCCTCAACCGTATCACCCAGCGGTATGCGTTTCATACGGTAATGAATGAAACTGCCAAGCAAGGGTTTCAAGTTGCCCAACAAGAAAATAATCAAGACGGTTCAATCCGTTTAGTTGTCCAACGCTGGAGTGCGTAATGTCTGATTTCTCCCCGACACCAGAGCGTTCAGGGTTAGAACCCGAACTCGGTGGCGTCTTCCGAGATGCACCAGAGCGTTCAGGTTTAGAACCCGAACTCGGTGGTGAGCTGCGGCAGAAAGGTGTTTACGTCGATGAAATCACCTGTATTGGCTGTAAGCATTGTGCCCATACAGCTCACAATACATTTTACATCGAGCCAGATCATGGGCGAGCGCGTGCCTTTCGCCAAGATGGTGACCCAGAAGATTTAATCCAAGAAGCAATTGATACCTGTCCCGTTAATTGCATCAACTGGGTAGACTACACCGAACTCAAGCAACTAGAAGACGAGCGACAGTTTCAGGTTATTCCCGTGGCTGGATTTCCGATTGAGTCGGCTGTCGTGGCGACCAAAATGCGGCGCAAGAAAGCCCTTAAACAGTATAAGTCAAAAACACGCCCAAAACAATAGGCGGTTTGTTATTACGTCTTTGGTCTATAAATCCTCGATGGTTATTGCCATTGAGGTTTTTTATTATGTTTGTAGGGGCGCACGGCGTGCGCCCATCGGCAACAGCGTGCGTCCATCGGCAATAATTTTAGCCTATCGTTAGCCCAGTGTATATAACAGGATTTACACACAAACGCCATTTATGGTAGGGACACGGCATTGCCGTCTCCCTACAGGTAGCGCCTGTGCTTATATAAGTAATACATAGTTCACAAGGCGCACACCTTGCAGGGCGCACGTCGGTGCGCCCCTACGGTACGGGTTAATTGGGAACTGGAAATAATCTACACCTCCCCCTTATTGAAGCGGATGATTTTCGTTGAGCAGTTTTTCGATTCTCGCTTCATCGACTCTAGAGATAATGCGTTTCGACTCATGAATATCGCGGGTGGTTTTGGAGAGGCTTATGGTTGAGCCAACGGAGAAGACTAACCCCATTCCCATAAAGCCTTTTGTCCAGCTATCGACGGGTAGATATAAAATCCCGATACTCATAGCTGAGACAGAAATAATAAAAGAAGCCCAGGCTTGAAATACCCAAGCATTACTGTGGATTTGGTTGTTAAATGGTGATTCCATAGTCCCTTTCTTCATCAAACGTTGGTTAATTCAATTTACTCAAGGATAGGAATTACTTTTCTGATAACTTATGGGCAACGGGACAGTTTTTGGAGTTGCACAGGAATTGTATGACCCAAAGACTCGGAAAATCGTATCGACGATTCGTCTATTGTTGTGCCAGTTGAGAAATTGTTTAATTGTTCGCCATTTGTCCCTGGTAGGGGCGACCCGCCGCATTCAATTAACACCATCCAACCCTGAATGTAATCGGGTCGCCCTCCGCCGGGTATGGGGAATAATCGGACATCGCATCCATAAAAACAATGGTAGGGGCGACCCGCCGCATTTAATTAACACCATCCAACCTTTAATGTAATCGGGTCGCCCTCCGTCAGGTATGGGGAATAATCTGACACAACATTTAGACAAGGGCGAGTCGATACAGGTTAATTCTTACACCGAAAATTGATGCAGCGACTCGCCCCTACAGCCATGATAATCCCAATAATCCTGACAATCACGAGGCTAAACCCTAAACCTTTGGTGTTCTCGTAACCCGCCAGATTTAATTAACATTACCTAACCCTTATTTTATTGGGTTGCCCGGTATAAGATATGGGGAATAATCAGGAATCAGATACCTTGAAACCCTGGTAGGGGCGACCCGCCGGATTAAATTAACATTACCTAACCCTTATTTTATGGGGTTGCCCGGTATAAGATATGGGGAATAATCAGGAATCAGATACCTTGAAACCCTGGTAGGGGCGACCCGCCGCATTCAATTAACACCACCCAACCCTTATTTTATTGGGTTGTCCGGTATAAGATATAGGGAAGAATCAGGAATCAGATACATTGAAACCCTGGTAGGGGCAATAGCCGGATTCAATTAACATCACCAAACCCTTATTTTATTGGGTTGTCCGGTATAAGATATAGGGAAGAATCAGGAATCAGATACATTGAAACCCTGGTAGGGGCGACCCGCCGCATTCAATTAACATCACCCAACCTTTAATGGTATCGGGTCGCCCTCCGTCAGGTATCAGGAATGCGACACCTTGTCCATAAAAACAATGGTAGGGGCGACCCGCCGGATTAAATTAACACCACCTAACCTTTAATGGTATCGGGTCGCCCTCCGTCAGGTATCGGGAATGTGACACCTTGTCCATAAGAACAATGGTAGGGGCGACCCGCCGGATTAAATTAACACCACCTAACCCTTAATGGTATCGGGTCGCCCTCCGTCAGGTATCGGGAATTATCCAACACCTTGTCCATAAAAACAATGGTAGGGGCGACCCGCCGGATTAAATTAACACCACCTAACCTTTAATGGTATCGGGTCGCCCTCCGCCCGATATCGATGTGACACCGAATTGAGACAAGGGCGAGTCGATATAGGTTAATTCTCACACCGAACATTGATGCAGCGACTCGCCCCTACAACGGTGATAATTATAACAATCCCAATAATCCTGACAATGGATTCCATCGAAAATAAATATTGTGTGTTCTAATCCCACCCAACTCCCAAGGATTTATCATTATTTCTATATAAATAATAAAATCCTTTAAAATGACCACACTCAGTTTTTCAGATGACAAGAAATTCTCCACCGGGGATGGTTCAAATGCTGTTGGTATCGGAGACTATAACGGCGATGGACATCTGGATTTAGCTGTTGTTAACCGTCTTGCTAACAATGTTGCCATTCTTTTAGGCGATGGTACTGGAAACTTTGGCGTCGCCCCGTCATTGAACGTAGGAACTCAACCTTTCGATGTTGCTGTAGCTGACTTCAACGCCGATGGTAACCTGGACTTGGCAGTGACTAATCACGACTCCAACAACGTCTCGGTACTGTTGGGAAATGGAACTGGGGGGTTTAGTGCGGCGACGAACTTTGCTGTGGGGACTAAACCCGGTCAAATTGCTGTAGCGGACTTCAATGGGGATGGTAAACCTGACTTAGCTGTGGGAAACCATGGGTCTCACAATGTTTCTATATTGTTGGGGAATGGGTCAGGTGGCTTTAGTTCTGCGACCAATTTTGCTGCGGGGGGGACGAATCCTTTAACGATTATCACCGCTGATTTTAATGCCGATGGAAACCAGGATGTAGTTGTCAGACTTCCGGCAGAGAACAAAATTGCTGTTTTACTTGGCAATGGGTCAGGTGGTTTGGGCAGTCCTACTAAGTTTTCCACGGGGACGAATCCCAGTGGTTTAGCAGTGGAAGACTTTAACCAGGATGGGAATCTCGACCTCGCGGTAGCGAACTACGGCTCTCATAATGTCTCTATCCTATTAGGCAATGGGTCTGGTGGGTTGGGTTCTGCCACCGACTTTGCGGTAGGGACTAATCCTTATGTGTCGATTAGCGTGACTGACGTCAATGGTGATGGGAATTCAGATTTAGTTGTCCCCAACCTCTCCTCTGACAATGTTTCAATACTATTAGGCAATGGTAGTGGTAGCTTCAGCAATGCGATTAACTTCGGGGTGGGAGATGCACCTTATGGCATCGCTGTGGGAGATTTTAACGAAGATGGTAAACCCGATTTTGTCGTAGCTAATTATAACTCCGATAACGTTTCCCTACGCCTCAATACCACTAATTTCCCGCCTGTCGCGAATAACGATAACTTCACGACTGATGAAGATACGGCTATTTCCCTGAATCTATTGGCAAATGACAGCGATTTAGACACCAACGACACTCTCACAATTAGCGCTGTCGATACCGCCAATACTCAAGGCACCGTCCAAATTAATCCAGATAACACCGTTACCTACACTCCCGCCACGGCGTTTCAATCCCTGAGTGTGGGTGAAAGTATCACTGACCAATTTACCTATACCCTGGACGATGGCAATAACCATACCGCTACCGCAATAGTTTCTGTAACGGTTAACGGCATTAACGATAATCCCATCGCTAATAACGATACCGCCACTATCGATGAAGATACAGCTACGACTATTGCTGTTCTCGATAACGACAGTGATATCGAAAACGATACCGTAATAGTTTCTGGCGTTGATACCAATACTACTCAAGGTAGCGTCACCATCAACGCTGATGGCACAATTACCTATAATCCGAATACAGCGTTTCAAGACTTAGGCGCAGGGGAAACAGCAACAGACACTTTCACCTACACAATTACGGATGGAAACCAGGGAACCAATACCGCCACAGTCACCGTAACGATTACTGGGGTGAATGATGCGCCGATTCTCAGCACTATTAATAAACTGGGTAACGAAGATACGCCAATTTCTTTTAGTCAAACAGATTTTAGTAATGCTTTTAGTGACGTAGAAAGTGATAATCCTAGTCAAATCAAAATCCTGTCCCTTCCTGATGCGGGTATCTTAACCCTAAATGGCATAGCGGTTACGGCTGGACAAACGGTTGCTATTGCGGATGTCAATAGTCTCAGCTTTACGCCCAATCCTAATTTTCATGGCACAACTAGCTTCGGTTGGAATGCGTCTGATGGTACAATCTTTGCGGCTGGAGAAACGGTTAATATTACGGTCAATCCGGTTAATGATGCGCCTGTTGCCCAAAATGATAGCGTTACCACAGCGGCTGATACCGCGATTGGATTAAATCTCCTCAGTAATGATAGCGATGCGGATAACGATAGCCTGATTCTGGATAGTTTAGAGACGCAAAATACCTTAGGAACGGTTAACCAGAATGGGGATGGCACGATTACCTATACTCCTGATTCGGATTTCCAATCTTTAGCTGTTGGGGAAACGGTTACGGATACGTTTGAGTACAGTATCAGTGATGGAAATGGCGGGACAGATACAGCTAATGTCACGATAACGGTAACGGGAGTTAATGATGTACCGATTGCCGTAGATGATAGTGCGACAACCAGTGAAAATGGGGCAATTACGCTTAATCTATTAAATAATGATAGTGATGCAGATGATAGTGACAGTATCAGTATCGCGAGTTTAGATACCACTCAAACACAGGGAAGTGTAACCTTAAATACAGATGGTACAGTTACCTATAATCCCGGTACAGCGTTTCAGTCATTAGTAGCTGGGGAAACGGCGACAGATACGTTTAGTTACAGCATAAGTGATGGGAATGGTGGGAGTGATACGGCGGTTGTTACGGTAACAGTCACCGGAATTGATGAACCGGATATTCCCGTTTCCTTTAGCGATGCCACAAATTTTGCTGTGGGGGATAATCCTGAAGGATCGGGTATGGGGATAGCGGATTTCAATCTAGATGGAAATCTGGATATTGCTGTAGCCAATTACAATTCCCACAATGTTTCAGTAATCTTTGGAAATGGCTTAGGCGGTTTTGGTGCTGCTAGAAACTTTAGCACCCTAGCTAATCCTATATCCGTTGGCGTAGGAGACTTCAATGGTGATAACCAACCGGATTTTGCTGTCACGAGTAATAAAGATGGCAAGGTTTCTGTGCATTTAGGAGATGGCGCTGGTGGATTTAGTTGGACTACCAACTTTACTGTAGGTACGAATCCCCGACAAGTTGCAGTGGGAGACTTTAACTTAGACAACAAATTAGACTTGGCGGTTACTAATTGGACTTCTAATAGCGTTTCTGTACTATTAGGCAATGGGTTGGGTGGCTTTAGCGCGGCTAATAACTTTGGCGTAGGCACAAATCCTTGGGGTATTGCTGTCGCTGACTTTAATGGAGATAGCTACCCAGATTTTGTCGTATCAAACTATAGTTCTAATACCGTTTCTGTAAGATTGGGAAATGGGTCAGGTAATTTCAGTACAGCAACTAATTTTAGCGTAGGAACGAATCCCTTTGGTGTTTCTGTTGGAGACTTTAATGCAGATAGAAAACTCGATATCGCTGTTGCTAATCAGGGTTCCGATAACGTCTCAATTTTATTCGGAAATGGGTCAGGGGGTTTTGGTGTGGCGACTCACTTTGCCGCAGGAACTGGAACCCGTGATCTTACTGTTGCCGACTTTAATGCCGATGGGAAGTTAGATATCGCCACAGCCAATGCACTTGCCAATAATGTTTCAATTTTGTTAGGAAATGGGTTGGGCAATTTTAGTGAAACAATTCAAGTGGATGTAGGGACTAATCCTATAGGTATTAATATCGGCGATTTCAATAACGACAGCAAACCTGACATCGCTGTAGCCAACAGAGACTCCGATAACATCTCTATTCTTCTCAATACCAGTAACTTTCCTCCCATCGCCCAAAACGATACCATTACCACGGATGAAAATACGCCGCTAATTTTCAATCCCCTAACCAATGACCAAGAACCCGATGGCGATAGTCTCACCATTGACCGCTTGAAAACAAATACAACCCAAGGAATTGTCACCCTTAACCCAGATGGAACAATTACCTACAATCCCGATACTGCGTTCAACTATTTAACCACACAAGAAACAGCGACTGACACATTTGATTACGTGGTGAGTGATAGCACCGGACGCACGAATACGGCTACTGTTAGCGTTACTATTACCGGGATTAATGATGCGCCTACACTGAGTTCATTTAACAAAATAGGTCAAGAAGATAGTGCGATTACCTTCACCGATACTGACTTTATCAATGCCTATAGTGACCCAGAAGGCGATAACTTTACCGCCATCAAACTGCTTTCCTTACCTCAAAATGGCACATTAACCCTGAACGGTAATCCGGTTGGTGAGGAAGCAAGCGGTGAGGGCGCAAGCGGTGAGGGCGCAAGCGGTGAGGAAGCAAGCGGTGAGGAAGCAAGCGGTGAGGGCGCAAGCGGTGAGGGCGCAAGCCTTGCGCCCCTACAGAATGGCTATATCTCAATTACTGATTTAAATTCCCTCACCTTTACCCCCGATGCTAACTATAACGGTAATACCAGTTTTGTCTGGAATGCTTCCGATGGCACCAACTATTCAACGGGAACAACGGTTAATTTAATCATCAATCCCGTTAATGATTCTCCTGTCGCTATTGCTGATAACGCCACGACTGAAGAAGATACTCCAATTAGTATTGATATCCTCAGTAATGATAGTGATATCCTGGATGGCGATACCTTATATATCGATACTTTTGATATCTTCTCCACCAACGGGGGGACAATTACTCGTGATCAACGGGGAACTCCTAATGATTCAACCGACGACTATCTTCTCTATACTCCCGCCGCTGGATTTAGTGGCGAGGATTCCTTTAATTACACGATTACTGATGGACAAGATACGGATACCGCTACCGTTACTATTACCGTTAATCCGGTTAGCAACTTAACCCTATTTGGTACAGCGAATAACGACACCCTCACCGGGGGAAATGGCGAGGATCTCATATTTGGCGAAGCCGGGGATGATGAATTACACGGGGGTACAGCCAATGACTTCCTCAGTGGCGGCGACGATGATGATCAGCTTTTTGGTGATGCCGGAGATGATATCCTCATGGGAGAAGCTGGACGCGATCGCATTGAAGGGGGAGTCGGACATGATACGGTAGAAGGCGGCGACGGTAATGACCAACTATTCGGCAATTCTGGTGATGATATCCTATTCGGTAATAGTGGAGAAGATATCATACGCGGTGATGAGGATAATGATATCCTCTATGGCGGAGGCGATCGCGATCGCTTATTTGGTGATACGGGAAATGATTTTCTCCTGGGAGAAGGTGACGCGGATATCCTCGTTGGCGGAGACGGCGATGATACCCTCGATGGCGGCGCTGGCGCGGATAAAGCTTATGGGAATAATGGGGCGGATCAGTTTATTTTACGAGTTGGAGAGGGAAGCGATACTATCTTTGACTTTAACCCTGGGGAAGATGTTTTAGGGTTAGCCGGAGGGTTAAGTTTTGATCAGCTTAATCTGATGGGTATGGGGAGTACCACCTTCATTCGGATGAAGGGGAGTGGGGAAGTCTTAGCCATGTTAATCGGCGTACAAGCCAATCAAGTCAGTGTAGCCGATTTTGTCGTGGTTTAGGAATTATGCGATCGCGTCGATTCTATCAAAATTGCCACACCAACCCAAACCGTAGGGGTTTAGTTTCCATTCCCCCTGTCTTTACAATAGGAGTAAATGAGTCTAAAGTTTACCCGATGGCTGTTGTTATTCCCGATGAAGTTCTGAACATCGCCCAACTCTCCGATGTAGAGATGTTACAAGAAATTGCCATTCTGCTGTTTCAGCAGGAACGCTTGACATTAGCGCAAGCCAGTCGATTGGCTTCTTTGCCCCGTTTACATTTTCAAAAGCTGCTCGCAAGTCGTCAGATTCCTGTGCATTATGATGTGCCGGAATTGGATGCTGAGGTGACAATGATGCGGGAGATGGGTTATCTTTGACTATTGTTAGTAATACCTCACCGATTACCAATTTAGCCGCGATCGCACAGCTTGATCTACTCTACCAACTCTACGGCACAATTCTGATTCCACAAGCCGTTTACGCAGAACTGACAAGGTTTAATGTACCAGGAACTTTTTTAGATGCTTTAATCAATGAAGCGGGTTTTTGGATGACTAATAATCTTTACCAACGAATTTTACAAATTGCTCAAGAATAATTGCCTACCCAAAAATACTGTAGGGGCGACTTGCCGGACATTGGTGTCAACTTAAGCTCAACCCCTCACCCCCAGCCCCTCTCCCACGCCGGGGAGAGGGGAGCAAGAGAATCCGATTCCCCTTCTCCCCACGGTGGGAGAAGGGGTTAGGGGATGAGGGGGAAATGCCGAGAAGTAGATAGACACAGCTTAAAACCTTACCAGCATTGCTTTTCTACCTTAAGTTGACACCAATGCTTGCCGCATTTAACGCTCTATAATACATCTGCAAACGCGGGACGCAATTTCTGATAACACCAAAGCCCCACACCAAACACTACCCCAGAAACGCCAAACGCGACTGCCCATTCTAACCCATGTTCCACTGAACCCAGTAATACTAAATCCCGATAAACCTGAGCAATCACCGCTAGAGGATTCAACCAAAATACCCAATCCCGTAAGTGTTCGGGAATCACCGAAGCGGGATAGACAATCGGCGTCATATAAAACCAAAGATTCAAAATCACCCCTAACGTTTGGGGAATATCTCGCAAAAATACGGTTAACCCAGCAGCCAAATATCCTAATCCGGCGGTTAATAACAACTGGGTTAACCACACTAAAGGCAATAACGCTAATGTGGCATGTAATGTTCCTGAAGATATAGCCACTAACACAATCAACGCGGCTAACCCTAAGGCACTTTCAATAAATGTCGATAATACGGGAACCAGTGGTAATAGTGCCAAGGGAAACACCACCTTTTTTACCAAATTGGGTTGTCCGACTACCGAACCCGCTGATTGGGTTAACCCGCCAGTAAAGGCAATCCACGGCAATAACCCGGCAAACAACCATAAGCCAAAGGCAATATTGTTATCCGCAGGTAATCCTTTCAGACTTAGCTTCACCTTCAGGACAATGGAAAACACGTAGGTATAAATCAGCAACTGCGAGAGTTGATTGAGGAGGGGCCACAAATTCCCCAATACCGAACCCTTATACCGTGCTTCCAAATCCCGGCGAACTAATGTTCGTAGTAGGTCAAATTTGACCCACCACTGTTCGTTTATGGGCAACCAGCGTCTAATTTTACCAACTTTCCGAATTACGCCGAGCATTAATTTTAATATCTCGTATTACTTCAAACTATCCTAAACCGAATGGTACGCTGCTTAAGGCTGGTGGGCAATGCCCACCTTACGGTATATCTGAACCCCACCCTAACCCTCCCCTTATCAAGGGGAGGGAACTGGAATTCATAACTGTCTCCTCATGCCCCCAGAAAAAGGCGAAAGTTTCTGGTTAAGTGCTACAGTCCTGGCAACAGTGGCGGTAAAATACACATCTGGTGTTTCAGGAGAAGCCATAAGCCTTGCAGCAATTATTACAGATTTCTCGACTCATTGATGCCTTCAACGAATGGGTTGGTCGCCTAACCTACTGGCTAGTATTATTAATGATCGCGATCGGTACCTGGAATGTCGCCGGACGCTATATTGGCTATTTCGTCGGTCAAAACCTGAGTTCCAATGCCTTTATTGAAGGGCAATGGTATTTATTTGACTTGGTATTCCTCTTGGGTGCCGCTTACGCCCTGCGCCATGATGAACACGTCCGGGTGGATGTGTTCCATAAAAGTTGGTCACCGAAATGGAAAGCCCTAGCTGATTTAATCGGCACCGTGTTATTCTTAATTCCCTTTTGTTTAATGGTGATTTATTTCTCCTGGGGAACCATTCTCAATTCCTGGGCAATTCGGGAAATGTCTCCTGATCCGGGGGGATTACCCCGCTATCCGATCAAATCCATGATTATTGTCAGCTTTGTCCTCTTGATTCTGCAAGGGATTTCCCAAGGGATTAAAAACTGGGCAATTTTCACAGGCTATCTCACACCCCAGGAGGAACATCATGACGCTGGATTATGAATGGCTAGGTCCGCTGATGTTTGCCGGGGCGCTGGTATTTCTGTCCCTAGGCTATCCTGTGGCATTCTCTCTGGGAGGCGTTGCGATCGCCTTTGCGATTATTGGTGTGAGTTTGGGTGTCTTTGACCCTATCTTCCTCACTGCCATGCCTCAGCGCATTTTTGGGATTATGGCAAATTATACCCTATTGGCAATCCCTTATTTTATTTTCTTGGGTTCCATGCTAGAAAAATCTGGCATTGCTGAACGCCTGTTAGAAACTATGGGGATTTTGTTCGGGCGTCTGCGGGGGGGACTTGCCTTAGCTGTAGTATTAGTCGGGGCGCTATTAGCCGCAACTACTGGGGTTGTCGCTGCAACCGTAGTGGCAATGGGACTGATTTCTTTACCGATTATGTTGCGCTACGGCTATGATAAACGGTTAGCAACGGGAGTAATTGCGGCATCGGGGACATTGGGACAGATTATCCCGCCGAGTGTCGTGTTAGTTGTATTAGCGGATCAATTAGGAATTTCTGTCGGGGACTTATTTATTGGATCTCTGATTCCCGGTTTATTAATGACCACCGCTTTTGCGGTACATGTACTGATTGTGGCATGGTTAAAACCCAGCGCTGCACCGGCTTTACCTGCTGAGGTTCGTGACATTGGCGGGAAAGCTTTAGGACGCCGGGTTCTGTTTGCCATGGTTCCACCGTTATTATTAATTCTGTTAGTCTTAGGCAGTATCTTTTTTGGCTTTGCCACACCAACCGAAGCTGGGGCGGTGGGGTGTGTAGGCGCGATGGTACTCGCTGCAGCTAATCGTCAGTTAAGCTGGTTATCGTTACGCCAAGCCTGTGATGCCACGCTACGAATTACCAGCATGGTGATTTTTATCCTACTGGGTTCTACGGCGTTTAGTTTAGTCTTTCGCGGGTTAAATGGCGATCAGTTTATGTTTGATATTCTCGCCAATTTACCCGGAGGTCAGATTGGCTTTCTGGCAGTGAGTATGGTAACGGTTTTTATTTTAGGCTTTTTTATTGACTTTTTTGAAATTGCCTTTATTATCGTTCCCTTGTTTACTCCTGTAGCGCAATCTCTAGACGTGAATCTTGTCTGGTATGGGGTTATTTTGGGGGCGAATCTGCAAACCTCCTTTCTCACACCGCCCTTTGGCTTTGCCCTGTTTTACTTACGGGGTGTCGCCCCACCGGAGGTGAAGACAACGGAGATTTACTGGGGGGTAATTCCATTTATTTTGCTTCAGGCGCTAATTGTTGTGTTGATTATTGCGTTCCCGGAGTTAGTTAGTTTTCTTCCTTCGTTGAGTCGTTAATCGCCAAATGATGATACAGCAGATTTGGTGGTTGATGAGGTACAGTATCGGTGGGGAGGGCGGGTTTTGTTTTTCCGTTATCGGTGGATATCTGAATTGATTCCCTAAACCCGCCCCTACAATTGTCCCTAAACCCGCCCCTACAGTTTTCGGCTTTGTGCAGCAAGCCCTAAATAGATTTATCGGTATCTTTGATCCGCCTTTTCCTATCAATCTGATCGGTTGTGAAGGGCGAATTTTATTCAAGCCTGAACGCTTTTAAATAAAATACCTAAAATTTTATGTATATCTTTAATGTAATAATTGCTCAAGTCGATACAGATATCAGCATTCTCTAACTTTAGAAACTTCCAAATATCTCCTGTCGTTACCGCTCCATAAATCGTCTGAATATCATTTTCTTCCTGCTGATTAAATAACTGGGCTGCTAACATTGCTGCCGCACACTGTCCCAATCCACCTTTAATGTTTTCATTCTTAGCTTCTACAATAATCGCCACCGGAGCATTAATTGTCAGTTGCTCTTTAAAGCGACTGATAATAAAATCACAATACCCATTTAACCCTTTTTCCAAATCAACATTAAAATCTGAACCTGAGAATAAACTAATTTGATAATTGACTCTTCTTCTCAACTCCAATAGAATCGGTGTAATTATCATTTCTGATCGGGCTTTTTCTGTATTAATTGCCAGAGCCAGTTCAACTGTTTCCGCTAAAGTAGCGGCGAGCGATTCACTCGGCTGTAGGGGTTCTACAGTGACAAATAAATTAGATTCTTCATCAATCCGTAAATTAAACGCTTTCTTAAATTTACTTAATGTAGTAAAGTCACTATAAGCCATTTTTAGCGCCTCAATTCGCCAAGCATTTTAAGCTGTTATGCATTTAAATATTGTTATTAAGCAGTGCCTACCTACTTAAGCTTTAAATGCCGAACAGTTTATTGTTATCGCCACAGGAATCGCTCTAAGGGAACTAACCGCATGAGTTCTCGCCCTAAACGTTGATACAGGGGAATCCGTTCTGAATAGATTTTGGCATATCCTGTGGCTCCCGGATAGAGTTTACCATCACTATTATCCACAACAATTTCCACTTGGGCGATGGGTTGGGGTTGGGAGGGTTCATGCTGGATTTGGGGCAGAATTCGTTGTACGGTGGCGGTGTAGGGTCTTAGTTTAGCTTGGCGGGGACGGAAGGTAACGGGTTTGTGGTTTTCCACATATTCTAAGTCTTCTTCCTTGATGTCTACCGTGGCGGTGAGGCTGCTGAGTTCAGCAATTTCTAGGAGGAAGTCTTCGGTGGGTTTGAGTTCTTGATTTTGCCGCAAGTCTAAATCATTGGTGAGGATAACCCCGGCAATGGGAGAACGTAGGGTAAGATTTTGTTTAAGGGTTTTTAGTTCAGATAAGCGGTTTTTAAGCGTCGCGATCGCTTGTTGTTGAGTTATCATTTGGGATTCCGCCTGGGCAATCATTTCAGAGGCGTCAATGGCGGCAAATTGAGACGCGGTTTCGGTTTGTAAGTCACGGGCGGTGTCGGTTTGGTTTTGTTTGGCGGCGGCGATTTCTTGGGTTTTGGCGACTAGATTACTTTCAACGTTATGCAGTTCACTTTCGACTTCATCCCGGCGGTTGCGGGAAATTGCGCCTTGTTCGTAGAGTTGGTGATAGCGTTGTAGTTTTTCCTGGAGTTCGGGGATGCGTTCTTGCAGGCGTTGACGTTGGGTGTTTAAGACTTGAATGTCGGGGGTGAGTTTACCTTGGGTGAGGGCTTTGGCGCGTAGGCTTTCTCGACGGGTTTTTGCTATCATCGCTTCGGCTATGGCTTGGACTTCTACCAGTTGGGCTTCGGCGCGGATGCGTTGTTTCTGGGCGTTGTCTAAGACTTGATGGGCTTGGACGAGTTGTTGTTCGATGGTGGCGATTTCTCGGTCTAATTCTAAACTGGATAATTGTGCCAGAATTTGTCCGGGTTGGACGGTTTGTCCGGGTTTGACGTAGATTTTTGTAATGATTCCGGCTATGGGTGTGCGGACAATGCTTCTGGCGCCTTGGCGGGTTTCGAGTTCGACGGAACCGCCGACTTCAAAGGAGGTGGGGATGAGGCTGATTAGGCTTAAGCTGGTGGCGATGGTGAGGAGGATGGCGATTTGTTTTAGGGGGAGGTGGGGTTTGCTGGTTGGGGGGGCGAGTTGTAGGGGTTGGGAGGGGTTCATGGTGGTTAGGGGTTGGGGTTGGGGCTTTTTTTGAAACGCAGAGGTTCGCAGAGGGAAGCGCAGAGGTTCGCAGAGGGGTTTAGGGGAGGGATTTTTTGGTTTGTTTTTCTTGTCTGTGTGTACCTCGGTTGGTTTTTGGGGGAAGTAGTAGTAAATTGCCCAAAGGGTGAGTAGGGTAATTGTCCAGAAGGGGATGTTGGTTAATGTCCAATTTGTGATTAGGGTGAAGATGCTACTGAAGACGAAGAGGATATAGAGGAGGCTGAAGGGGGCGTAAGTGGCGAGGATTAGGCGATTGTGGCGGGGTTCGGGGCTGGGGTGTCTGCGTAGTAGGTTTCTATAAAATTGGAAGGAACGAGTGCGGAGGTTGTTGATTCCGGTGAGGGCGACGGCGAGGTAGTAGCCGTCAAATTTGGCTAGGGGATTCAGGTTGAGGGCGATGGTAAAGAGTGCGGCTACCATGAGGAGATAGCTGGCGGTGGCTAACCAATTGGCTGAGGATTGCCATAACCAGAAGGCGGTGGCGGCGATAATTAGTTGACAAATAATACCTGCGCCGACGACTAAGATTCGTTTAAATCGCGAGAGACAATAGGAGTCTGTGGTATTGGTATAAGCGGCGGGCATTAAAAACATGAATAGTAGCCCGAATTCGGGGACAATGCCTTTGTAATGTTTCAGGGTAAAGGCGTGTCCAAGTTCGTGTAGGGTGACGACTAACATGGCGAGTAGGGCAAAGGGGAATAGTAGAGAAATGCCCTGATTTGCGACTAATTGTTGTCCGGTGAGGAGAATTTCGGGACGTTGGGATAAACCAATGAAGAGTGAAAAGGCTAAAAAAAAGCACAGGATGAGACCAATTGAACGAGTCCAAATCCAGTGCAGTTTAGTGATATGTCGAGTTAACCAAGTGTCGGGATTAAAGAGGGGAACTTTGAAAAAGAGGAGTTGTAGCGGGGTGAATTTTCGTTTGGCAGGTTTGGCGGGTTGGGTTCCGGTTAACATCCCGGTGGCGGTGAGGAGTTGTAGGAGATAGCGGAGTTGTTCAAGGGTTAGGTTATTGTTTTTGGCGATATCGGCGGGGGGATGTTTTCCTAGTTGGTTGATGGCGGCTTTACTGGGAGAATCAACTTGGAGAAAGGTGATATCTTCGGGATTGCGTAGTATCCAGTAGCCATCGGAGTGGGGAATCCATTGAACGCAGGATTTGAGTTGAAGTTTGAGGGGATTGGCGGGGTGAGAATTTGGCTGGTGTTCTGTGTTGTCGGTGTCTACTATCTGATTATCTAGCTGTGGCTGGGAAGGGTTGGGGTTGGGAATTTCTCTGCCATTGTTTATGTTTTGCCCTCTGTCTGTTTCAACGGGTGGGTTGGGTGTAATGGATTCATCTGATGTGAGAATGCCAATGGTAATCAGTTTTTGCCATAAATCCAGGATAAAATTCGGGGAAATGGCTGAACTATATTTTTTCTGACATTGCTGTTGAAGTTGAGTAACCGTGAAATTTCCGGTGAAATGGCTGAGGGCGTAAACCTCGGCTGGAGATAGGGGAAAATAACGATTATCGTGGCGCGATCGCAGAGTATACTGTTTGGATGACGCCTGTTGGCTGAGTTGCCAGTGGGGACTGATGTCTGGACATATCCAGTCCTGTTGTTCTTTGGCTGTGAGTTCGTTTCCAACCTGCATGATGTTTGTCGTAGATGCCTATTTGCAGGGTAAACGGAACTGTTAAGGGAAATCAATCACTTTTTAATAAATTTATCAAATCTTTAAGCAGAGACTTACGGGGTTCTACGCTAAATGGCTGAAATGGGGAGTTTACCGTTTCCGTAATTTCACGGAGAACAGGCTGGCGTGATATAGCAACCGCCAAGCGGTTAGGACACATCATTCTTGTAGAGACGCGCCATGGCGCGTCTCTATCAATGTGCTAAGACTTTCCTAGGGTGGGTTAAGTTAAAAACTGTAACATTTACGACTTATTGCTGAGAGTCAGGAAAAAGTTACCGGCTTTATGTAAACTTTATCAAAAACTACAGACAAAGCTTATTCTTTCGGTATAGGATAGTGAACAAGCTAGAGTTTTATTCAGTTGATTTTCCCTTCAACTTAATACGTTTTCTGTCCGAGTTTGCTGCTGGCAATTGCCGCTCTATTCAGTAACCCGATTTGCTGGACAATTTGTTAACCTTGACTGGCAGCAGCGTTTGGGGTTCAGCGTGCTTATCCAGTGTTTCCTTAAGTCATCGTCATAATTGTCGGCTTGGCTAAAGTCGAACTTGCCTGCCCATTTGAATGGGTTTAACCCCTTAGCTAATCAGAACATCATAAGCTGTCATGCATTTAAATTAGTATTAGTAGCGAGCAAGATGCAAAGCCTGCGGCATGGCTTCGCTTAACGCACTACAAGGCTTTCGCCATTATTGACATTAAGGTTTAAATGCCGAACAGCTTAGAGATTTTGCCGCTTGGCTTAATCGGTAATTTTACCTGCACAATTCCACAAAAGGGTCATCTATGTCTTGGTTTAATTTTTCATCAAAGAAACGTCCTGCTGCTCAAGGCTTTACGTCGAAAAAGAAGCGTCAGGAGTTACCACAAGCCTTTATATTAGAACCGATTTTAACGCCCAGTGGTGTATTGGATGGCACGGATAATCCCATAGATATCGTGGATATCGATATCTCGGCTGACCAAATTGCTGATATTGATATCCCGGAGTTTGAGGAAGGGTTTGAAACTATTTCAGATAATGATTTAGACGAGATTGCCTTTGTCACGTCGGTTGAAGGAGAGGAAACCTTAGAGGAGATTCCCTTTGTTACCTCACTGGATGACGTGGCGGAAAGTGAAGCCACGGATGAGGCGCTGACGGACGAAACGCTGTTAAGTGAATCGCTATTAACTGGGTTAGATAGTTCGAGTGTGACCTTTGAATCCGGTGTATTTACGGTTGGACAAACAGGGGACGTTAGTGTTGATTTCCTCTTTGATGGTGGGGGATATGAAGGTGAACTCGCTGTCTTTAGTTTAGAGGGGATGGAGGAGTTTGAACCGGGTTCGGAGGCGTTTATTCAGGAAGCGGCGTCTCGTGCGTTGAGTGATTCAGAATTAGGTCATGTGGTGATTAGTGACCAAACCGAAGGGGCGCGGTTCGTTGGTGAATTAGGAGAAAGTGACCGAAATTCTGGAGAGTATTTGGGAGTTAAAACAGTCCAAATGCGTCCAGGGGATGAGTTTGGCTTCATGCTGGTTCCCAATAATACAGTGCAACGGGTGTTTGATAATCCCGATGTGGGAGGGGCGGCGCGTCCCCTATTTTCTATGGCGACAGCGAATCCAGATGATGCGTTTCATGTCGGGCAAATTGCCGATGTCACCGGGGATGGAAGTACCTTTGTGATGGAAGATTTGCGGGTGGATACCCAGTCGGATGGGGATTATAACGATGTTATTTTCCAGGTGCGCGGGGCGACGGGTGAAGCGGCTTTAATGGATGAGGTGATTGAGTCTGGAAAGGATTGGCGGGAGACGGATTTGGGTCAAGCGTTGATTGATTATGCCGAACCTTATAT